>NZ_JAKNRV010000171.1:0-10801 GCF_023072625.1 Pseudomonas emilianonis | reverse complement strand
GCTCGGCATGACCGGCGTGCTGGGCTTGGGAGGCGCCGCCTGGCGGGCGACCGAGCACGCCAGCCTGACGATCAACCTGGGTCGCTACCAAGGCCTTTCGATTAACCCACGCAACAGGGAGACACAGCATGTCGCGTACCGTTTTTAATCTCATGATGCTAGCGGCATTCACGCTACCGCTGGGCGGTTGTGGGTTGGCCCAGACCGTGGCGGATGGCACGGCATCCACCGCCAAGGCGATCTTCTACAAGCAGGTCAACACCCTGCACCTGGATTTCAGCGCGCGCACGGCGCTGAACACCGATGCCACGGACATGCGTGCCTTGTCGGTGCCGACCCTGGTGCGGGTTTACCAATTGCGCGACAACAAGGCCGCGGCGCTGGCGACCTATGAAGGCTTGCTGGACGATGACGAGCGCTTGCTCGCGGGTGCGTTGCTGGACAAGCGCTCGGTGGTGGTGAAACCGGAGGAGGGCGCGCAACTGAATGTGCCGATGCACAAGGACGCGCAATTTGTCACGCTGGTGGCGCTGTTTCGCGACCCCGATACCCGGCAGGACACTTGGCGCCTGACGCTGACGCGTGACGACCTCGAGCCGGATCGCGCGCGGGTGATCGAACTGGGCGATAACCGCTTGACCCTGCGCCCGCTGGTGAAGGACTGAGCCATGACCGAGTACAGCCCTTCGCTCTACGAACGCCTGCTGCACAATTTCGACGGTGAGTTGGACTTGCAGCGGGTCAGCGAGGCGGATCAGCACACGCTCTCCGTGCTGGACAACCTGCAGCGCATCCTCAACAGCCGAGCGGGCTCGCTCAGCCATCTGCCGGATTATGGGTTGCCGGACATGGGCCTGATCCTGCAAGGGCTGCCTGCCACGGCCCATGACTTGATTGGCACCATGACCGACACGCTGCTCAAGTACGAACCGCGTCTGGCGGCGATCACCATCGAACTGCTGCCCCAGGCGCTGCCGGGTCATCTGGAGTATGCCTTGGACCTGCAATTGAAGGATGGGCAGCGCGTGAACTTCGGCACCCGCCTGACACCCGAGGGCAAGGTGCTGGTGCGGCACTTGAAGCGACAGCATTACCTGTCGAAGCGTTGAACCGATAACGGAAGGGAAGCCCGATGACGGCGTTGTTTGAGATGCGTATTCAAGTCGGCGGTGATCCGCGCGGTTTCAGTGAGTTCAACGCTTTGCGCGATGAGTTGGCCAAGCTCAGCCATCCCGCTTGCCCGGATGTGGACTGGGCCAAGGTCGAGCAAGGCTGCCTTGCGCTGTTCCAGCAAAACGGCGCGGAGTTGCACAGCGCGTGCTTTTACACCTTGGCCCGCGGCCAGCGTCATGGGGTGGAGGGCATCACGCAAGGTGTGGCGTTGATCGAGGCGCTGGGCGGCGAGTGGGCGCGCCTGTGGCCGCCGATGGCGTCGGCGCGCCTGGACTTGCTGGGATGGTTGTTCGACCAACTGCAACTGCTGCTGCGCAGCGTGGTGGTGAACGCCTACAGTGTGGCCGCGTTGGTTCAATTGGACATCGAACTGGCACGTTTGCAGGTGCGTTTGCGTGCAAATCTAGACAGCCCTCTGCAATCGCTGCAAGCCTTGCGTTATCAGGTCGGCGGCCTGATCCAGCGCCTGGAGCAGAGCCCCGCGTCGGGCGAAACGCAGCTCGCGCCGGTCAGGTTGATGGCGCCGGCGTTGGTGACCCCCGTGGTGATTCTGCCGCCACCCGAAGTGGCGCCGCGCAGGTCACGCATCGGCCTGTGGTGGCTGGTCGGAGCGTTGATCGTCGTTGTGCTCTCGGGGTTCGGTTGGCGCGTGTGGCTGTCAGGTCCAGGCAGTGAACCCCTTATGCCCGACCCGGTTCGACTGGACAGCCTGTCGCTGTTCGATGCCGGCAGTGCCACGCTCAAGCCGGGCTCGGCCAAGGTGCTGATCAATGCCCTGGTCGACATCAAAGCCCAGCCCGGCTGGCTGATCGTGATCGCCGGGCATACGGATGCGACCGGTCCCGTCGAACAGAACCTGGCGCTGTCGCATGCCCGCGCCGCTGCCGTGCGCGACTGGATGCAGCGCATGGGCGACATTGCCGACACTTGCTTTGCCGTCCAAGGCTTCGCGGCCAGTCAGCCGATTGCCAGCAATGAAACCGAAGCCGGACGCGCTGCGAACCGTCGTGTGGATATTCACTTGGTGCCACAAACGGGGGCCTGCGGCGAGGCCACCGTGGCAGTGGATTGAGCGCTATTTCAACGCATGCTCAACCACCTGCGCCGCACGCGGTGCAGCCCGCATACACTTGGCCAGCGCCTGCTGCACGTCCGCCAGCAGGTCGGCGATGTCCTCCAGCCCGACCGACAAACGTACCAACCCTTCGCTGATCCCGTGCGCTGCCCGCTCCTGCGGGCTGTAGGTGGAGTGGGTCATGCTCGCCGGGTGTTGGGCCAGGGATTCGGCATCGCCCAGGCTGACTGCGCGGCTGAACAGCTTGAGCGCGTTCATGAAGCGCCGGCCGGCCGCGATCCCGCCTTTGAGTTCGAAGGCAATCATCCCGCCGGACATGCGCATTTGCCGCGCCGCCAATTCGTACTGGGGGAATGAGCGCAGCCCCGGGTACGTCACGCGTTTCACCGCCGGGTGCGCCTGCAAGGCTTCGGCCACCGCTTGGGCGTTGCTGCAATGGCGGTCCATGCGCAGCGCCAGGGTCTTGAGGCCGCGCATCAGCAGCGATGCGTCCTGCGGCGACATGACCGCGCCGGTCAGGTCTTTGAGCCCTTGCAGGCGAATGCGCTGCGCCAGCGCCTGGTTGCTCACCGCAATGCCCGCAGTAATGTCGCCGTGCCCGCTGAGGTACTTGGTAGCTGAATGCACGACCACATCGGCGCCCAGGTCCAGCGGCCGTTGCAGGTAGGGCGTGCAGTAGGTGTTGTCGACCACCACGATGACGTTGGGCAACTGGTGCGCAAGCGCCGCCACGGCGGCGATATCGACCAGTTGCAGGGTGGGGTTGGCCGGGGTTTCGCAGTAGATCATGCGCGTGGCCGGGGACAGCGCGGCGTGCAGCGCGTCCAGGTCCGTGAGGTCGACATGGCGCACCTTGATGCCGAATTCGGCAATGCCATGGTGCAGCAGGGCGAAGGTGCAGCCGTAGAGCGTCTGGCTGACGATCACCTCATCGCCGGGGCGCAGCAGGGTCCAGAAGGTGGCGGCAATCGCGCCCATGCCGGAGCTGAAGGCGACGGCGGCCTCGCCGTTTTCCAGGCTGGCCATGCGCGCTTCCAGCAGGGCCAGGGTCGGGTTGGAAATACGCGTGTAGAAGTGCCCGCTTTGTTCACCGGCAAAACACGCGGCGCCGTATTCGGCGGTGGGGAAGGCGAACGTGGCGCAGAGGTAGATCGGCGGTACGAGGGCGCCGTGGTGGTCCTTGGGGTCATAACCGTGATGGATGGCGCGGGTGGAAAAGCCGAATGCATTGTGTTTATTGTTCATGTCGGGCACTCCTTATTTCCTACAATGCTATGCTCATAATCACAGCTGAACTTTGCAATATTTGCTGACAAAACCCGCGTTATGGGATGAAACCTCCCTAAAAATAATGATTAGAGGCACGTTATGCCCGTCAGCCTGGATCGCACCGACAAGGCCCTTTTAAACGCGCTGCAAGGCAACGCCCGCTTGACCGTGGCCGAACTCGCCGAGCGCGTATCCCTGACCACCTCACCCTGCTGGCGGCGGGTCAGGAACCTGGAAGAAAGCGGGGTGATCAGCGGTTACCAGGCGATCCTATCGCCCAAGGCACTCGGGTATGGGGTGACGGCGTTTGTCAGCATCATGATGGAGAGCCACACCCAGGAGGTCGCGCGGGCGTTCGAGCAGCGCTTGTTGGACATTCCGCAAATCGTGGCCTGCCATAACGTCTCGGGGCGCTATGACTTCCTGCTGGAGGTGGTGGCGAAGGACCTGGAGTCGTTTGGCGAATTCGCGCGCGAGGTGTTGCAGACGTTGCCGTGCGTCAAAGAGATTTACTCGAGCTTTTCCTACAAGTCGGTGCGGCCGTTGCGCGTGATTCCGTTGCCGGGCTGAGCCCATGCGCACATTGGCTACCTGATCTTTGCCGAAATTGGCTATTTCTCCTGAGCGCTCCGCTGACTAACCTGGCCACCCATTCCCAGTGTTCCGGAGCTCTACCATGCAACCCCGTATCGATTTCTACACCGCCTCCCCGGATGGCATGAACGCCATGCGCGCCCTGGAAACGGCTGTGGGCAAATTGTCCATCGAACTGCCGCTGCTGGAACTGGTGCGCCTGCGCGTGTCGCAAATCAACGGCTGCGCCTTCTGCCTCGACATGCACACCGCCGATGCGCGCAAGGGCGGTGAAACCGAGCGCCGCCTCTACACCCTGTCGGCCTGGCGTGAAACGCCGTTCTTCACCCCGCGTGAACGCGCCGCCCTGGCTTGGGCCGAAAGCCTGACCCTGCTCAGCCAGACCCACGCCGCAGATGAAGACTACAACCCCCTCGCCGCCGAGTTCAGCGCCCAGGAACAGTTCGATCTGAGTGTGGCCATCGCCACCATCAACAGCTGGAACCGCCTGGCAGTGGGCTTTCGCAAGATGCCCACGTAAGCCTTCAGTCGGCCTTGAAATAACCGCGTGGCGTGGTGCCGGTCAGGCCCTTGAAGAAGGCGATCAAGGCGCTGTCACTGGCAAAGCCCAGCTCGAACGCGCAATAGCCCAGGTTGCGCCCGCTGGCGAGCAATTCGATCAGCCGCATCAGCCGCCACTGTTGGCGCCATTGTTGATACCCCAGGCCGGTTTCCCGCCGGAAGATGCGGCCGATGGTCTTGGCGCTGGCGCCCAGTTGTGATTCCAGGTCTTGCAGCGTTGGCGGCAAGCGGTCCAGATGGGCCAGCAACGGTGCCAGGCGTTTGTCCCGGGGCAAGGGCAGCAGCATCGGTTGCTCGGCGGCTGTCTGGATTTCGTCCAGGCACAGCGCCAACAGATGGGCGTAACGACCGGTTTGCCAATCGGTGTCGAAGGGCGCCATCGCCATCGGTTCCAGTACCGCGCGCAGCAAGGCACTCACCTCGATCACCCGCACGTGTTGCGGCAATTGATCCGCCAGGGCCGGGCTCATGTAGACCGAACGGTAATCCACGGCGTTATGCATCTGCGCGCGATGGGGCACGCCGCAGGGAATCCACGCGGCTCGGGTGGGCGGTAGCAGGCACAGCTGGTTATCCAGGGTAATGCGGCTGCAGCCCTGCTGGGTAAACAGCAGTTGCCCGCGTTGGTGCCGGTGCAGGCCGGAATCGTGGTCGCCGAGCTGGGCAGCGATGCCGATGACCGGTGCCGGCAGGCGGTCGGGATCGAAAGACGTGTCGGCGGCGAGCCAGGCCATAGATTGTCCGATTTGATGGATAAGCTGTCGAAGTTTGGATAATACCCCAGCGGCCAGTCCTTACACTCCTTGCGTTGTTTTTCGGGGAAGGAGCTGTCGGTGAAAAGTACAAACCTGTTGGTGCTGGCCGTGGCTTTGCTGATGTTCCCGCAACTGGCCCAAACCCTTTACAGCCCGGCCCTGGGTGATATAGGCCAGGCCTTTGCGGTCGGGCCGGAACGGGCCGGGCAGAGCCTGTCGGTGTACTTCCTGGCGTTCGCCTTCGGCGTGGTGGTATGGGGCCGTTTGTGTGATCGCTGGGGGCGGCGTCCCGTCATGTTGGCGGGGCTGTCGATGTATGCCGGCGCCTCGGTGCTGGCCTTGGGTGTGAGTACCTTCAATGGCCTGCTGCTGGCCCAGGCCTTGGCGGCGTTTGGCGCGGCGGTAGGTTCGGTGGCCACGCAGACGCTGTTGCGTGATCGCTTCCAGGGCGCCGAATTGGCCCAGGTGTTTTCCGTGATGGGCATCGCGCTGGCCGTCAGCCCGGCGCTGGGCCTGTTCAGCGGTGCAACCTTGGTGCAGCACTTCGGCTATCGCGGCATGCTTGCCGGGTTATTGCTGCTGGCGTTGGTGTTATGGGGCTGGTGCCTGTGCGCCTTGCCCGAGACACGTCCGGCAGCGTTGCCCACGGCTTCGCTGCGCCAGACCCTGGGCCTGATGCTCACGGACACCGGGCTATGGCGTGCGGTGGGGTTGGTGGGCGCCTTCAATATTGCATTGTTCAGCTATTACGCCGTGGGGCCGTTTGTGTTCGAGCGCCTGGGTCTGTCCGCCGCCGCGTTCGGTTACAGCGGGGTGCTGCTGGCGCTGGGCTCTGGGTTGGGGGCGTGGCTGAACAAGCGGTTGCTCAAGCGCGGGATGCACGGTGAGCAGTTGGTGTTCACCGCCGCCGGCATCGCGCTACTGGGTGGCCTACTGGTGTTGATGCTGCAAGGCAGTTGGCTGTTCGTCTGGCCGATGCTGCTGGTGGTGCTCGCCTTCGGCATGGCGATTCCCAATGTGCTGGGGGCAGCGCTGGCTGCCTATCACGACCGCCTGGGCACGGCTGCCGCGCTGTTCGGTTTGCTGTACTACTTGGTCATTGGCGCCGGGCTGAGCCTGGTCGCCTGGCTGCAAGACCTCGGCTGGAGCCTGTTGACCTGCGGTCTCGCGGCGCTGTGGCTGGCAGTGCCGCGTGGGCTCAGAAGTTGACCGAAGCACTCAGGCGCGCCGTCAGCGGCGCGCCCTGGAACAGGTAATCATCGCCCATGTACTCGCCTGCGTCGCGCCAGTAGCGCTTGTCGAACAGGTTGTCGACGCTCAGGCGAAACACCGTCTCATAGCCATCGATTTTGGTGGTGTAGCGGCTGCCGACGTTGACCACCGCGTAGTCCCCGACCTCGACGTTGCCGCTGCGGTTGGCGTACTTCTTGGCGCTGTATTGCACGCCACCCAGTACCGCCAGGCCGTTCACCCACGGCAGCGCGTAGTCGGCGTAGACACTGGCGCGCAGCTTGGGCACGTTGATCGCCTGGTGGCCTTCGTAGTCCGGCGTGCCGCTGCCGCTGACCCGCGCGCGAATCGCCGCGACGCTGGTGGCGATCTGCAGACGGTCGGTGGCCCAGCCGTTGGCCGACAGTTCCAGCCCGGTGTTTTTCTGTTCGCCTTGTTGCACGTAGGTGAAGTTTCCAGCGCCATCCGGCTTGGCGTACTGGTAGGCCTGGCGCGTCTGGAAGACAGCGGCGGCGAAGCTGATGCGGCGCCAATCGTACTTCACGCCGGCTTCGAGTTGCCGTGACACGGTCGGGGCCAGGGTTTCGTTCGGGTTGCTCGCGAACCACGGCGCGGTGCCGCCCAGGGACAGGCCCTTGCTGTAGCTGGTGTACAGCGAGATGTTTTCAATCGGCTTATAGATCAGCGATGCCTGGGGCAGGAACACGTACTGCTGGGTATGGCGCGCCGGGTCGCCATTGCTGTCAAAGGCTTTTTCATCGAGGCGCACTTCGCGACCGCCGAGGATGGTTTGCCACTGCTCGTTGAAGCGGATGCGGTCGGTGACGAACACGCCGTACTGGCGGCTGTCGAGATTGCGATGGCTGTCGTGCAGCGGCACGTTGGTCGGCGCAAACGTCGGTGCGTCGTCGTTGATATTGCCGCTGCCGATGTACGCGTTGACCGCCTCGCGCTTGTCGATCACCCGGCGAAACGCGCTGGTGCCGAAGGTCAGTTCATGGCCCAGGCCGACGGTGTCGAACAGCCCGGTCATGGCCGCCTGCACTTCATCGTCGCGGCGGGTGTCGTCGGGGCTGCGGTAGTCGTAGATGTCGTAGTCACCCTCGGGGCTGAAGGTGTTGGCGTTGCAAGTGCCCACATAGAAACAGCCCCAGGCGAACGAACTGTAGTCATCGATCACCACCTTGCTGCGCGCCGCGCTGACACTGCCTTTCCACTGGTCACTGAAGCGGTATTCGAACTTGCCGTTGAGGTTCAGCGAATCGATACCGACCTGCTTGGAACCGCTTTGATGGCCCAGCAGCTTTTTCGGCGATGCATCGTGGGGCACTTCACTGCCGCCGAGCAGTTGGTAGCCCGGCACCGAGCGCTGTTGTTTGTTCTGGTACTCCGCATCCAGTTGCAGTACGGCGTCGGGGCTGATGTTCCAGTCGAACGCCAGTGACAGGAAGTCGCGCTGGCCATTGGCGTGTTCCACGTAGGAATTGAGGTCTTCATGGGCCACGTTGGCGCGTAGGCCGAATTGCTGCTCGCTGCCGAACCAGCCGCCGACGTCGGTGGCGATATAGCCGCTGCCGCGGTCGTCGCTGGACACCGTCACCGAGCGCACGTCTTGCGGGCGCTTGGTCACGTAGTTGATCACGCCGCTGGGCTCGGAAATCCCACTTTGCAGACCGGCCAGGCCCTTGAGCACTTCCACCTGTTGTTTGTTTTCCAGGGCGACGTTCTGCTCGCCGGTGATGGTGCGGCCGTTGATCTTGTAGCTGCTCGCGGCGTTCAGCGAGAAGCCGCGCACCACGAAGTTTTCGTAGTAGCCGATCGGCGCATAGCTGTCGCCCACCGAGGCGTCGTTGCGCAGCACTTCGCTGAGCAGGCGGGCTTGCTGGTCCTTGATCAGGGCGGCGTTGATCACGCTGATCGAGGCGGGAGTGTCCAGCAACGGCGCTTCATTGAAACCGCCGACCGAGGCGGTGTCACTGCGATAACCGGACTCATCCTGGCCCAGCACCTGCACCGCTGGCAGTTCAATTTCCGCGGCCAGACTGCTGCCGATGCCACCGCTGAGCAGCAGGCCGAGGGCGAAACGTGAAGTGGCGACGGGGCGGAAACGCAAAACCATGGGGCAAGGCCTTAAAGCGCAGGACGGGGGGCGCATAAACTAGGCATAAGTGCGTGCATTTACAAGGATTCGCGCATTGAGACATCCCGTCTCAGCGTGTACGCCGATCCACTCGCGTCTCGACAGGCCAGGTAGGCATCTGCGATAGACGAGGCTTCTCTCATCGTTGCAGGAGGTCGTCATGAGTACCGCTGGAAACGTTATCGCTGGAAAAGTAGCGCTGGTGACCGGCGCCGGGCAGGGCATCGGCCGGGCCATCGCCCTGCGCCTGGCACGGGACGGCGCTGATATCGCGCTGGTGGACATCAATGGCGCCAAGCTCGAAGCCGTGGCCGCTGAAATCGTCGCGGCAGGGCGCAAGGCGTCGGTGTTCATCGCCGACGTGTCCAAACGCGAACAGGTAGTGGCTGCCGTCGAACACGCGTACCAGACCCTCGGTGGCTTCGACATCATCGTCAACAACGCTGGGGTGGCGCAGATCGATTCACTGCTGGAGGTGACGCCGGAGCAGGTCGAACGCACCCTCGGCATCAACGTGCAGGGCGTGTTGTGGGGCATCCAGGCGGCCGGCAAGAAGTTCAAGGCGCTCAAGCAGAAGGGCAAGATCATCAACGCCTGCTCGATTGCCGGGCATGAAGGCTTTGCGTTGCTGGGCGTGTACTCGGCGACCAAGTTCGCGGTGCGTGCCCTGACCCAGGCGGCGGCCAAGGAACTGGCGAGCGCCGGGATCACCGTCAATGCCTATTGCCCAGGCGTGGTCGGCACCGATATGTGGGTCGAGATCGACAAGCGCATGGCCGAGATTACCGGCGCCGAAGTCGGCGCGACCTACAAGAAGTACGTGGACGGGATTGCCCTGGGCCGTGCGGAAACGCCGGAGGATGTGGCGGGGCTTGTGTCTTACCTGGCGGGGCCGGATGCGGACTATATGACCGGGCAATCGCCGTTGATCGATGGTGGGATTGTGTACCGATAGCCCTGAAAGCACGCGGTTCAAAGGTGGGAGTGGGCTTGCCCGCTCCCACATGTTTGACCGTGCTGTGTCAGATATGTTTGCCCGGCATGTCGATGCCCAACTGGTTGACCCGGCGATACAAGGTCGCCCGCGAAATCCCCAGCGCCTGGGCCGTCGGCAACGGCTTCCAGCGATGCCGGATCAGCGCATCCAGCACCACCTGGCGTTCCGGGCTGACACGCTCTTGCACGTCGGCCTCGATCTGCTCGCCGCGCACCTCCACGGGCAAGTCCGCTAATTGGATGGTGCCGCCGTCGCACACCGCACAGGCATACGCCAGCACATGGCGCAGTTGGCGCACGTTGCCCGGCCAGGCATACCCCAGCAGTAGCTCCAGCGCGGCAGGCCCGATACCCACGGCAATCCCGCTGTGGTGCGCCTCCTGTTCCACCAGCCGATTGATCAATGCCAGCTTGTCGCTGCGCTCGCGCAAGGGCGGCAGGCAGAACCGCGCGCAGCCCAAGCGAAAGTACAGGTCCTCGCGAAAGCGCCCCTCGCTGACCAGCGTAGCCAGGTCGCGGTGGCTGGCGCAGATCACCTGGATATCCACCGCACGGGTTTTCGCCGCGCCCAGCGGGGCCACTTCACCTTCGGCCAAGACCCGCAGTAAACGCGTCTGCAGGGCCAGCGGCATATCGCCGATTTCATCGAGAAACAGCGTGCCGCCATCGGCCTGCGACAACAGCCCGGTCATGCCCTTGCTCGACGCGCCGGTAAAGGCCCCGGCGACATAGCCGAACAGCTCGCTTTCGATCAGGTTTTCCGGGATCGCCGCGCAGTTCACCGCCACGAACGGCCCGCCGCGACGGGCGCTGCGTTCATGCAGTTGGCGCGCAAACACTTCCTTGCCGGCACCGGTTTCACCCTGCACCAGTACCGGCAGGTTGCGGTCCTTGACCCGCACGGCCAGGCGCAGGTGTTCTTCCACCCGTGGGTCGACCTGGTTGTTTGCCGTCTTAGCGGGACGCGCCGGTTTGCGGTGCGGCGCGCTGACCCGCACATGCAGCGCG
>NZ_JAKNRV010000170.1:0-10895 GCF_023072625.1 Pseudomonas emilianonis | reverse complement strand
GGGCGACTTGGCGGTTGGCGGGGCCCGCCTGGCCGGTGACGGGCTCAAACGCCTCGGTGCCAAAGGCCTCCAGAGCGTGAATGCCTTGCGCGGCGCTTCGGGCAGCTATGACCTGTTAAAAGCCGCCAGCAAAGACAATGTGGTCGCCGCAACAGGCACCTTGAAAATCGGCGAACACAGTATCGACGGGGCCGCCGTCCTGAAAAATGGCCAATGGCACGCCTTCGACACCGAAAAAATGCGCGCATACGGCGGGCCGCTCCAGGGCTTCACGCCCGCCACCGTGTCAGCGAAGGGGCAGCTCAACCAGAGTTTTACCGATTGGCTCTACAAGAAGCTGGCGGGCGATACATTACCGACGCAGGGCCCACCGACCGTACTCGGTCAATATGTGCCCAAGGAGTTTGAAAATGCGTTGAGACGCGCCCAACACCCCGATAATATTGTTGACTTCAACTTAGGCTATACGAACGGGGACCCCCACAAGGTGCCTGGTTATTCATCAGATTTGAATGTTATTGAGCTGCAGGCCATGGTCGCCCATCGGTGGATGACCGCCGGGGACATTGGCACCCTGACCAGGCAGATTGAGCGTCAGAAAGTAAAACTTATCCAGGAAGGCTTTACGCTGTTCCAGCGGGACATCCACGCCGCTGGCGGCACCTTGACCCCAATGCCCCAGGAGTTTTACCTCAGTCAGGTCAACCTTGCGTCGCCAGGCGAGTGTGCGGGTATGGCCAATACCCTGGCGCTGGCAATGCACGCCGGCGAAGAAGCCACCTACCTGGGAAACATGTTCAAAGCCGCCGCCAATTCGCAGGATACCTCCGCCGCACAGTTCATCCACAACCTCAAGGCTTTTCATGATCAGGTCAAACACCACGACACCTTCCATCTGGGCAAGCAGCCCAGGCAAATTCCCTATCAGCAGATCGCTGAAGAACTGACAAATGCGGCGCCGCCAAGGAGCCTCAGGATTGCCACGACGGATCACGCGTTGCTTGCCGGCGTCACCGTCAGGAACGACAAGCCTGTCTGGTTTTACTTCGATCCGAATTTCGGGCTGGCCAAGTTTGACTCGGCCGAGGCGATGAAAAATGGCCTGGAACGGGCCTTGAACCGAGGCACTAGCCCGTTTCAGCACCGGGCATATGGCACCAATCCGGGCGCACCTGAGTATCAGGTGAGCTATTTTGATGTCGGTGATATGGCTGCTTACCGCAATTCCGCACAGGTCAGCCGTATGGCAACTGTCCCGTTGTGAGTATTCGCAAAACCTGACGGGACATTCTGCTTCGCCAAGGTCACAATGCCAGCAGCTTTTCGGAACTTGCTGGCATTGCCGCCACTCACTACTGGGTTGCGTTTAAACCTGTCACACCCAGCACCTTCACTTTTTCAGGAATGTTCATTATGTCGGCCCTCACCTCAACCATTCTCGTAGTCGAAGACGACACCATCGTGCGCATGCTGATCGTCGACGTACTCGAAGAGCTGGGGTTTCGTGTATTTGAGGCTAAAGACGCCCAATCGGCGCTCAAATTCGTGAAAGAGACGAGCAATGTCATTGACCTGATGATGACCGACGTCGGCCTGCCGGACATGAATGGCCGGGACTTGGCCATCCTGGTGCGCGAACAGCGCCCACAACTGCCGGTCCTGTTTGCCAGTGGTTATGCCGAGAGCGTCGAGGTTCCGCCCGGTATGCAATCGATCGCCAAGCCGTTCTCCATCGATCAACTGCGCGATAAGGTCAAAGCCATGCTTGGCGCGGCCTGACGTTAGCGCTCCCCTCCAATGCCGCCCAGTTGGGCGGCATTTTTGCGTCAAGCAGTGCGTCATGCCGGGATTAACGTGACGTTCGACCAATAAAGTCGGAAACTCGACGCTTTGCCACGCCACTCAATAGCACTCCTCACAAGACCTCTGGAAGGACGCAACAACATGATTGGAAAACCGACGCGCCTGCTGTTGGCGAGCCTCTCGATACTCATGAGCACTGGCGCCTGGGCCGACTTTACGGCCACCCCCTCTGAGGCTCGGGCGATTGCCAAGGAAGCCTATTTGTATGGCTACCCGGTCGTGGAAATGTACAAGACGCTCTACACCCAGGCGGTCGACAAAGGCGGCGTCAACTACAAGGCACCCTTTAACCGTATCGGCAATACCGCCCAGGTCTTCACCCCCAAGGACACCGCGCTCGCCACGCCGACCCCAGACACGCCCTACTCCTTCGTCTGGATGGACCTGCGCAGCGAGCCGCTGGTGCTGACGTTGCCCAAGATTGAAGACAACCGCTATTACTCGGTGCAACTGATCGACCTCTATACGCAGAACTTCGCGTACCTGGGCACGCGCAGCACCGGCAACAATGGCGGCCACTACATGATCGCCGGGCCCGACTGGAAAGGTCAGCAGCCGGTCGACGTGGATCGCGTGGTGTACAGCGAAAGCAATATCGCTTATGCGCTGTATCGCACGCAGTTGCTGGATGAAAAGGACCTGAACAAGGTCAAGCAGATCCAGAATGGCTACAAAGTGCAGTCGCTCAGCAGCTACGTGAAACAGGCCGCCCCGGCCAAGGCGCCGAAGATCGATTGGCCCAAGCCGATGGCCAGCATGAGCGAAGGCCCGCAACTGTTTCGCTACTTGAACTTCATGCTCGCCTTCGCTGCGCCCCAGGACAGTGAGAAAGACCTGCTCGCACGCTTTGCCACCATCGGCATCGCACCGGGCGCGCCGTTCAAGGTCAACCAGTTGAGCGCCGAACAGCGTAAAGCGCTGGAAGACGGGATCGCCGACGCCAAGGCCGAGTTTGCAGCGTTCAAAAAAGACAAACTCGACACCCAGCAGGTTGCCATAGGCGACTTGTTCGGCAACCGCGATCACCTGAACAACAACTACTTGTACCGCTATGCCGGTGCCGACGTGGGGCTTTTCGGCAACTCCGCCGATGAAGCCACCTACTTCAATTACGTTGTCGACAGTGAAGGCAAGCCCGCCAACGGCGCTCGCCACAGCTACACCGTGCACTTCGCCAAGGACCAACTGCCGCCGGCCGATGCGTTCTGGTCACTGACCCTGTACGACACCAAGACCAAGTTGCTGGTGCCCAACCACAAGAAACGCTACGCGATCAACTCGCGGATGCTGCCCCACCTCAAGCTGGACGCCGATGGCGGCCTGACCCTGGCGCTGCAGCACCACGAACCGCCAAAAGCCGAGCAGAGCAACTGGTTGCCGGCACCGCCCGGCCCGTTCTATGCCGTGTTGCGGATGTACCTGCCAAAGCCCGAGGCGAATAACGGTCAGTGGAAACTGCCGCCGCTGACTCCACTGAAATAGTCCCAGGCACTGCGCGATTTACTGCTTTTTCAGTTTCACATACGACTGGTGCAAGTCCGACGCCCAACCATCGACCACGCTTTTTACGTCATTGGGCGTCATCACCTGCGAGTCGTTTTCCAGCGGCTTGCCGGTGCCCTTGCGTACCACCTCAGCGATCACCTTGCCGTTGGCGCCGTCGAGAAACTGCGCCTCGGTGCCCAGCACAGTGTCCTGGTCGCGGATGCCGGTGCCGGTGCTCACCGCCGCAGCCACCAAGGCGACCGGCACGAACTCATAAGGTTTCAGCCCCTGGGTTTTACTGCTGACCGCCGTGATCGCTGCGCGCACCACTAACACTCCGTTGCCTGGCCCTTGTGCAAGGGGCAATGACTTGCCGATTTCGCGCTTGAGGGCCTGATTGAAGTAGTCGTTGATGCCGCGCAACGTGCTCTCAGGGATTTTCGCAGTGGCTTGGGGCCTGGGGTAAAACTGGGTCGGTTCGATATACACCGCGTTGTAGCGGCCCAGATCCAGTGTCGGATCGACCCAGCGCATTACCTTGACGCCCGAAGGCGACTTGGCCGGCTTGAGGAGGCTGTAATCGGATAGGAATCCCGAATACTCATCCGGTTGCGTGACTTGGCTGGCACAGCCCACCATCCCGATCGTGGCGATGCAGAGCGTGCTGATCATTAGCCTTAGTTTCATCATCGAACTCCTTGGCAGTCATCATCAGAACGTTGAACTGTAGGTATAGCCAATTCTGTAAAACAGCGTTGAAAAACTTAGCCGCGCTCGCGAGGGATCAGGCTCTGCAACTGCGCGGCCAAAAAGTTGGCGTTGAAAGCGAAGGTATCCGGATCTTTCAGGCCGTTGGTTTTCTTCCACAGCCAGTCGTTTTTATCCGCTGGCAGCACCAGCGATACGCTACCGTGCCGGGCCGCAGTGAGGCCCATGACCGACACCGAAATCAAGCCGCCGACGCCCATCACGTCCGGCACGAACTCGACGTTTTTGCCAGTGATCTGCACGGTGAGCTTTTCGCTCTTGAAGGGCGACGTCTCCACCGGAACGCTCGGGCCGCTGGCGACATACTCTTCGCGGTGGACTTCAAGCAAACCAGCGGTTTTGACCGGCTCCAGCCATTGCTCGATCTGCTGGAACAACTCGCCGAGCTTTAGCGCCCAGCGCGCCGATTGCACCTCGAACTGCTGTTTTTTATGGGCTTCGCTGTCGGCGTAATGACGAAGCATCTCGCCCAGTTGCTGTACATCATCCATTGCGGTTTTCCTTGGGTGAGCCATCGTGCGAACCACGATCATGGCAGATGCGGCGACTCACCGTGTGATTAACGCCGACGGAACAGCGGGCGTGGCTCGATCACGCTGCGCCCATACTGCACGCTCATCCCCGCCAGCCCCTTAAGGGCGTCTTCAGCCGATTTGTCCGCGCGCACCGCAAATGCATCGAACCCGCACTGGCGCATATGGCTGAGCTGATCGCGCAGCACATCGCCGATCGCCCGCAACTCGCCTCGCCAGCCCATACGCGTGCGCAACAGATAGGCCTGGCTGTAGGCGCGCCCGTCGCGAAAGCTGGGAAAATCCAGGGCAATCAGCGGCAGCGTGGCGAGCCAGGGCAGCACCTGCTCGACCTCATCATCCGGGCCCAGCCACACGCCATGCCCCGGCGCATAGGACGCCAGCGGCAGGATCAGCGCACCGCCCGCCGGTACTTCATCACGCACCAACACCCACGGATCATCCGCAACCAGACGCGCTTCACCCTGCTCAAGTCTCAACAGATTGTTCATGCCGACTGCTCCGCGTACACCCGCTCCTTGAACGGCTCCAGGCCAATGCGCTGCACGGTATCGACAAAGCGTTCTTCACTTTCGCGGTAGCGTACAAAGGTGCTGATCACGCGCTCGATCACATCGGGAATCTCAGCGGCGCTGAACGAGGGGCCGATCACTTTGCCCAGTGAACTGTGTTTGCCCTGGGCCCCGCCGAGGGTGATCTGATACCACTCACTGCCATTCTTATCGACGCCCAGGATGCCGATATTGCCGATATGGTGATGGCCGCAGGCATTGATGCAGCCGGAAATATTCAGGCTGATATCACCCAGGTCGTGCAGGTAGTCGAGGTTATCGAAGCGCTGTTGGATCGCCTGGGCGATGGGGATCGACTTGGCATTGGCCAGGGCGCAGAAGTCGCCGCCGGGGCAGGCAATGATGTCAGTCAGCAGGCCGATATTCGCCGCGCCCAGGCCGTGTTCACAGGCCAGGCGCCACAAGGCATGCAACTGATCTTTGGGCACATCCGGCAACACGATGTTCTGTTCATGGGCGATGCGGATTTCACCAAAGCCGAACCGCTCCGCCCATTGGGACACGGCATCCATTTGCTGGGCGGTGACATCGCCGGGCGGCGCGCTGATGCCAGGTTTGGTGGACAGCACCACGCTGGTGTAGCCCGCAACTTTATGCGGCATGACGTTGCGGCTGACCCAGCGCGCAAAGCCCGGGTTGTCGGCCAGTTCGGTGCCGTAGGCCAGGCTGGTATCGCTGAGCGACGCGTAAGCCGGCGGCACAAAGGCCGATGCCACACGGTCGTACTCGGCATCGGTCAACTGCGCCGGGCCATCGCGCAGGTACTGCCACTCTTCCTCAACCTCCCGGGAGAACGCCTCGATCCCCAGCGCCTTGACCAGGATTTTGATGCGCGCCTTGTACTTGTTGTCCCGCCGGCCATGCCGGTTGTATACGCGCAGCACCGCCTCGACGTAGGACAGCAGGTGCCGCCACGGCAAGCCCTCGCGGATCTGCAAGCCCAGGATCGGTGTGCGTCCCAGGCCACCGCCCACCATCACGCGCAACAGCATGTCGCCTTGGTCGTCGCGGTAAAGGTACAGGCCGATGTCGTGCATCATGATCGCCGCGCGGTCTTCGCGGGCCGAGCAGATGGCGATCTTGAACTTGCGCGGCAGGAACAGGAATTCCGGGTTGATGGTAGACCATTGGCGCAGGATCTCCGCCAAGGGGCGTGGGTCCAGCAGCTCATCGGCGGCCACCCCGGCAAAGGCTTCGGTGGTGATATTGCGCACGCAGTTGCCGGAGGTCTGGATCGCATGCATGTCCACCTGGGCCAGGCGTTCAAGGATGTCGGGCACCTGGTGCAGCTCGATCCAGTTGAACTGCAGGTTCTGGCGGGTGGTGAAGTGGCCGTAGCCACGGTCGTAGTCGCGGGCGATGCTGGCCAGGGTGCGCATCTGTTCGGCGCTCAAAGTGCCATAGGGAATCGCCACCCGCAGCATGTAGGCATGCTTTTGCAGGTACAGGCCGTTCTGCAGGCGCAAGGGCAGAAACTCTTCTTCGCTCAAGTCGCCAGCGATATAGCGCTCGACCTGATCACGAAATTGCGCCACGCGCTCGAACACCAGCGCCCGGTCGTATGCGTCGTACTGGTACATATCACCGCCTCATCAGGGTTGGCCGCGTCCCAGGGCGCGACTTCTAGGGGGGCGACTATGCACCTGCGGCGCAGGGCGTAAAAGATTCAGGTGCGGGCATAAAAAGCAGATCAGATGGACTGTAAATCGTGCTTTCACGTCGAATAATCTGATCCGTAGTAATGAGCTTTTTCTGAGCCTGTTTTGTTTTACCCACACTTCCTACAGTGCCCGCCACTTGGAACCGTGGGAGGACTGAGCATGAGCACAGCAACAATCGGACAGGCTTATAACTATAAAGTCGTCCGCCAATTCGTGATCGCCACCATCGTCTGGGGCGTTGTGGGCATGGCCATGGGCGTGTGGATCGCTTCGCAACTGGTCTGGCCGCAAATGAACCTTGATTTGCCCTGGACGACCTTTGGCCGGCTGCGACCGTTGCACACCAGCCTGGTGATCTTCGGGTTCGCCGGCAGCGCGCAATTCGCCGCCAGTTATTACGCAGTACAACGTACTTGCCAGGTGCGGCTGTTTTCCGACAGCCTCGCCGCGTTTACATTCTGGGGTTGGCAATCGGTCATCGTGATCATGTTGATCAGCCTGCCGCTGGGCTACACCACCACCAAGGAATACGCCGAGATCGAATTCTCCGGCGCGGTGTGGATGACGGTCGTGTGGGTGGCCTACGCCATTGTGTTTTTCACCACGGTGGTGCGGCGCCAGACCCGGCACATCTACGTGGGCAACTGGTTTTTCGGCGCGTTTATCCTGGTGATCGCCATGCTGCACGTGGTCAACCACCTGGCGATTCCGGTGGACTGGTTCAAGTCCTACCCCGTGTATTCCGGTGCCACCGATGCGATGGTGCAATGGTGGTACGGGCATAACGCCGTAGGTTTTTTCCTCACCACCGGCTTCCTTGGGATGATGTACTACTTTGTGCCGAAACAAGTCGGGCGGCCGGTGTATTCCTATCGCCTGTCCATCGTGCACTTCTGGGCGCTGATCACCCTGTACATCTGGGCCGGGCCGCACCACTTGCATTACACGGCGCTGCCGGATTGGGCGCAGTCACTGGGCATGGCGATGTCGCTGATCCTGCTGGCACCGAGCTGGGGCGGCATGATCAACGGCATGATGACCTTGTCGGGCGCCTGGCATAAGCTGCGCAGCGACCCGATCCTGCGCTTTTTGGTGTTGTCGCTGGCGTTCTACGGCATGTCGACCTTCGAGGGGCCGATGATGGCAATCAAGACCGTCAACGCCCTCTCCCACTACACCGACTGGACCATCGGCCACGTCCATGCCGGCGCGTTGGGCTGGGTGGCGATGATCACCTTCGGCTCGCTGTACCACATGATTCCCAAGGTATTCGGTCGCGAACAGATGCACAGCGTGACGCTGATCAACCTGCACTTCTGGCTGGCGACCATCGGCACCGTGCTGTACATCGCCTCGATGTGGGTCAACGGCATTACCCAGGGCCTGATGTGGCGTGCGATCAACGCTGACGGCACCCTCACCTACTCGTTTGTCGAGGCCTTGCAGGCCAGCCACCCGGGGTTTGTGGTGCGCTTTGCCGGTGGCGTGTTGTTCCTCAGCGGCATGCTGCTGATGGCCTACAACACCTGGCGCACCGTGCGGGTCGCGGACTTGCAGGTCGCGCAACTTGACGCGCGGATCGCCTGATGTGGGGCCTGCTGATGGTCGCGTGCCTGTATGGCGCGGTGGAGTACTGTTTGCGCGGTCAATCCGAGGAGACGCTGGATGAGGCCAGCCTGATTCCGTTCGCCGACGACCCGGAGGTGGCGCGCCGGGTGGAGTTGGCCACCGGCAAACAGATCCACGCGGTGGCACCGGAGCAAGCCAGGCCGGGCTGGGGCAATCGGGATATGTGAAACTGCTCCGGTGATTTGGCGCGCAACTGCGTATGACTAATCGGTGGCCGATGGGTAAGGTGATGCGATATTTCTTGTCAGGAGCATCGCATGCGCACCATCGGCCTGATCGGCGGCATGAGCTGGGAGTCCAGCGCCGAGTACTACCGCATCATCAACCAGCGCGTGCGCGACCAACTCGGCCCGCTGCGTTCGGCGCAATTGCTGATGTACAGCGTGGACTTCGGTCCGGTGGAGCAGGCCCAGCATGCCGGACGCTGGGACGACGCCGCGCTGATCCTGGAAGATGCCGCACGCCGCCTGCAAGCCGGGGGTGCCGAGTGTGTGGTGTTGTGTACCAACACCATGCACTTGGTGGCGCCGCGGATCGAAGCGGCGGTGTCGATTCCCTTTCTGCATATTGCCGATGCCGCAGGTTCGGCGGCCGTAGCCGCCGGCACGCTGACCGTCGGTTTACTCGGTACGGCGTTCACCATGGAACAGGACTTCCTCACGTCACGCCTCGCCGCCCACGGCCTGAACGTGCTGGTGCCGAACGCGGACGAGCGCCAGGCCGTGCACCGGATCATCTATGAGGAGTTGTGTGTCGGCGTGATCAGCGAGGCGTCACGCCAGGTCTATCAACGCGTGATTGCGTCCCTGGCCGCACGCGGCGCCCAGGCAGTCATCCTGGGCTGCACAGAAATCGGCCTGCTGATCAAACCCGAACACAGCGACCTGCCGCTGCTGGACACCACCGCGCTGCATGCGCAGGCTGCGGTGGCGTTCGCACTACAGGACTAAGCCGAGCGGCGCAGGCGCGCCATGCTCAGGGTGTCGACGAAGACACCGTCGCGCAGAGCGTAGTCGCGCAGCAACCCTTCCACTTCGAAGCCGAATTTGCGGTACAGGTTGTGGGCCGCTTCGTTGTCGGCATACACCGTGAGTTCCACGCGGTGCAGGTTCATCCAGTTGTCGGCCACGTCCAGCGCGGCCGTCAACAGGCGAGAGCCCACACCTTTGCCTTGCCAGGCTGGCGTCACGCCCATGCCGAACGACCCGACATGGCTCTGGCGCACGCGCAGGTACTGTTCCAGACCGAGTTGGCCGACCACTTCCCCGCCATGCAGCGCCACCAGTTGCAGGCGCCGCTCATTATCTGTCACCAGCTTGTTGCGCCACGCCTCGACGGACTGGAAAGGCATCTGTAGCACCTGACGGCACACGGCCGGCTCGTTGTAGAGCGCAGCGACGCCTTCAAGATGGGCCTCGGTAAAGCGCTGGATCACGATATGGGGTTCAGGTGCGTGCATTGTGTTTCATCCTTTGAAAGACACGTGGCAGGCCAGTGTAGGGGGCACGCTCGGGACATGGCTAGGACGCTGTTATCAGCACTCCGCTGCGCGGCGCCACAGCCGCGCAATATCCACCGCTCTCTCGCGCAACAAGCGCGGCGCCTCGTTGCAGGCCTGCTCCAGGCTCATCGGCCCGGACGGCAAGGCGAAAGCCGCATCCACGCCGTGGGCGTACATCTGCTCGTAGCCTTCACCCAGCGTGCCGGCGATTACGATCACCGGGACATGGTGGCGCTGGGCAATGCGCGCCACGCCGAAAGGCGTTTTACCGCGCAGCGTCTGGGCATCGAAACGGCCTTCGCCGGTGATCACCAGATCGGCGCCGCGTACCGCTTCGTCGAGGCCGACCAGTTCGGCGACGACCTCCACCCCCGCACGGAACTGCGCACCGAGGAAGGCCTTGGCAGCAAACCCCAGGCCGCCGGCAGCGCCACTGCCTGGCTCGTCGCGCACGTCAGTGGGCAGGACCTTGGCGCAGTGGTCGGCAAAGTGGCCGAGGGCCGCGTCGAGTTGTTCGACCTGCTGCGCACTGGCGCCTTTTTGCGGGCCGAAAATCGCGGAGGCACCATGGGCACCGCACAGCGGGTTATTCACGTCGGCGGCGATTTCAAAGCGCACCTGGGCCAGGCGCGGGTCGAGGTGTTCCAGGCTGATCCGCGCCAGATGGGCCAAGGCCAGGCCACCCGGGGCCAGGGCGTTATCCTCGGCATCGAACAACTGCACGCCGAGCGCCTGCATCGCACCGGCGCCGCCATCGTTGGTCGCACTGCCGCCAATCGCCAGGATGATGCGCCGGGCACCGGCGTCCAGGGCTGCGCGGATCAGTTCGCCGGTGCCAAAGGTAGTCGTGGAGCACGCGTCACGCTGCCCCGGCGGGACCAAT
>NZ_JAKNRV010000016.1:0-34839 GCF_023072625.1 Pseudomonas emilianonis | reverse complement strand
GGTCAGGCCCTTGAGGAAGTTGCGCAGCAACTGCTCGCCGCAGGTGCGGGCACCACGGGGGTATTGCTGGCGACCTCCCCCGGGGTGGCGATCGCGGCGCTGGCCATCATCAGCGTCATGGTGCGTAAGGCGCCACTGAACCTACCCGAGCTTGGCATTGCCCGGCATACGAAAGCCTAGAACGTGCGTCGCCAATCGAGCACCGGTTGGTTGCCCTCGGTGCGGTTATCCGCCTGTTGCTCGAAGTCAGCGTTCAGCGACAGGACGTTTTACCAGTAGATGACGTCGAGCAGGTCTGGGCCAGTGGCCCAGACCTTTTTTCAACGCTCATTGACGGCGTACCCATCCCCTTCGGGTCGGTGATCGGCGTCAACCAGTAGCCGCCTCAACCACTCTCTCTACCGCTGGCGCCAGTGCCTGCGCGTTTGACCACCTGCTTTGTGGCACGCTCAGTCAAATCTGGCCGTTGCACTCAAGCATTGCGTCTATCCGGGCACTACAGTCGAAGTGCCAGGGGTGTTAACCCCCGCTCACAACTCCAATAATAGAGCCACCGCAATGAACTTGACTCGATCCCTGCCGGCTTGCCTGGCACTCACCCTCATCGCCTTTACCGTGCACGCCGCCGATGGCCCACCCCCGCCGACGGTCAGCCAACCCAGCGGCATCAACCTAGGCGGCACCAGCTTCTACGACGGGTTCGCCGGACCACCCGGGCTAACGCATCAGACCTATCTGAAGTTCAGTACGGCCAGCAGCATTCGGGACAATGGCGGCAAGGACAACCGCAACTTCGATAACCCGAAGATCAATGTCATTAGCTTGATCAACCAATTCAGCTATTACTCACCCGACACCATCGGCGGTGGCGCGCACCTGGGCTGGAGCCTGTTGGTACCCGTGATCTCACTGGACGGCGACTTTGGCGACAACGGCGTCAAGCTCAAGGACAACGGCGTCGGCCTGGGTGACATCACCGCTGGCCCGCAGATCCAGTTCGATCCGATCGTCAACGCCGAAGGCCGGCCGGTGTTTGTGCAGCGCGTGGCCTTCGATACGATCCTGCCCACCGGCAAGTACGACAAACACAAGGACTTGAATCCCGGCTCCAATTACTTCTCCCTCAACCCCTACTGGGCCGCGACCTTGATGCCGGCACCGCGCTGGGAAGTGAGCTGGCGCCTGAATTACTTGTACAACTTCAAAAACAACGACCCGGCAAGCAGTTCGACGCAGGTTTTTGAAGGACGGCCGGTGCGCGACACCCAATCAGGGCAATCGGCCTGGGCCAACTTTACGGCTTCGTATGAGGTGTTCCCGAAGGTTTCAGTCGGGATCAACGGCTATTACTTCAGGCAGATTTCGGATGACCAGGTCAACGGCGACCGCCTGAGCAATTCTCGCGAAAAAGTACTCGGCATTGGCCCCGGCCTGTTCTGGAAAATGACCGAAGACAAGGCCTTCTGGCTCAATACCTATAAAGAGACCGGCGTGGAAAACCGCAGCAAAACGGATTACGCCGTGCAAGTCCGCTACGTTCACAAGTTCTGACTGAGGTGATGTGTGATGAATGCGCTCGACTCCATCGACAGCAAGAAATCACTGGGCGCTATTTGCCTGATGATGGTCATTTCCCTGGGAACGCTGCAGATCCAGCCGATCCTGGGCGGCGCGCTGATTGATCAACTGGGGCTGCCGCTCAATGCCATCGGTGCGATCTTCGCCGCCGAGCTGATAGCGATGGCCATGGCCTGCGGCGTCTGTGCTCTGTTTATGGCACGGGTCGACCGCCGCCGCTTTGCACTGGTTGCCTTGCTGATCCTGGCCGCCGGCAACCTGGCAAGCACGCAACTGCACAGCCAGGCTTGGCTGGTGGTGTTCAGGATCATCTGCGGCGCCAGCGGTGGCGCGGTCATGGCGGTGGTGTATGCGACCGCTGCGCTGCGCAGGTCGAAAGACGCGACGTTTGCCGTGATCAATATCGGTAACCTGCTCTGGGGCATGCTGCTGGTGACGTCCATGCCCACGCTCTTGCAGGCGTTTGGTGTGCAGGGCGCGTTTTCCTTGCTGGCCATCACCAGCCTGCTCGCGGCACTGGGTTGCTGGAAAATCCCCAGGCACTACCCTGATGCCCATCGCATCGCCCATGGTGCGGCTCAGCCGTTCGGGCTGACCTCCGTGCTGTTGATCATGCTGTTTGCACTGTTGTTTTTCGGGCACTCGGCGCTGTGGGTGTATCAGGAACGCATTGGCAAAAGCATTGGCCTGGAACCCCAGCAGATCGGCGCCATCCTCGGCGGCAGCATCCTTGCCGGTGCCCTGGGCGCCGGGCTTTCCGGGCTGTTGGGGCGCCGCCTGGGCCTGTTGTTTCCGCAACTGCTGAGCTTTGGTACCGCGTTGCTGGCGACCCTGGTGATGGTCTACGGTGACAGTACCGTCGCGTTTGCCGCCACCGCGTGCCTGATCCATATGGTGTGGTTTTTCAGCCTGCCCTACCTGCTGTCGATGGCCGCCGAACTGGACCCTTCCGGTCGATTGGCCGGCCTGGGCAATGCGGCGATTTTTGTCGGTCAAGGGCTGGGGCCGTTTGGCGCCGCGCTGGTGGTCGGCGAAGGGCATTTTCGGGCAGTGGGATGGCTGGCAGCCTCGGCGTATGTAGTGGCTTTGATCATTTCATGCCTGGTGGTGGCGCGCTTTCGTCGAGGCGTCAAAACGCGCACGCCGGCCCTGTCGCCGCAATCTGCCTGAATACCCTGCCCTGACGTGAACCCACTGGATCAATGAGATGACGCAATGAATACTCCATTTCCCCAAACCCCCGAGTTTTCCGGCGCGCTGTACTCCCCCAGCCGCGTAGAGGGCGAGGTGTACGACCTTGAGATCGAAGGCGCCATTCCCGAGGCGATCCGCGGCACCTTTTATCAAGTCTCGCCGGACCCGCAATACCCGCCCATGCTGGGCACCGATATCTTCTTCAACGGCGACGCCATGGTCAGCGGCTTCTATTTTGCCGATGGCAAGGTCTCGCTGCGTCGGCGCTACGTGCTCACCGACCGTTTGGTCGCCCAGCGCCGTGAAGGGCGTTCGCTCAACGGCGTTTATCGCAATGCCTACACCAATGACCCGCTCGCGGCAAAAAACAACACCACAGCAAACACCTCCGTGATCCCGCACAACAACGTCCTGCTGGCACTCAAGGAAGATGCCATGCCGTGGGCGCTGGACCCACACACGCTGGAGACCCTCGGCGAGTGGAATTTCGACGGGCAGATCGAGTCAGCCACCTTCACCGCCCATCCCAAGCTCGACCCGCTGACCGGAAACCTGTTGGCCTTCAGCTACGAAGCCAAAGGCGACGGCACACCCGACATGGCGTATTTCGAAATTTCGCCGCAGGGCAAACTGCTGCACGAGATCTGGTTCCAGGCGCCCTACGCCGCTATGGTCCACGACTTCGCGGTCACCGAGCACTATGTGGTGTTCCCGCTGATCCCCCTGACGGTGGACGTCGAGCGCATGAAACAAGGCGGCCAGCATTTCCAGTGGCAACCCGAGCTGCCCCAACTGTTTGCCGTGGTGCCGCGCCACGGCGACGCGCGCGACGTGCGTTGGTTCAAAGGGCCCAAGGACGGCTTCCAGGGCCATACCCTGAATGCGTTCGACGAAGACGGTAAGGTCTATCTGGACATGCCGGTCACCGGCGGCAACATCTTCTACTTCTTCCCCCAGGCGGACGGTTTCGTACCGCCGCCGGAAACCCTGGCGGCCAGCCTGATGCGCTGGGTCTTTGACCTGAGCAGCGCACAGGACGAACTGCAACCGCAGGCGCTGACGGACTATCCCTGTGAATTTCCCCGTTGCGATGACCGTTACATAGGTCGCAAGTATGAACACGGATTCCTGCTCGCCTTTGATCCGCAGCGCCCCTACAACTCGGCGAATGGACCGATGCCGTTTCAATTCTTTAACCTGCTGGCGCACATCAACCTGACAACCGGCGTCACCGATGCCTGGTTTCCCGGTGACAGCGGGTGCTTTCAGGAACCCATTTTCATTCCACGCACAGCTGAGGCCGCTGAAGGCGATGGCTACGTGGTCTGCCTGCTCAACCTCATTGCCGAAGGCCGCAGCGAGCTGGTGGTGCTGGACTCCACTGACATGGCGGCCGGCCCCATCGCCCGCATCAAAGTCCCATTCCGTATGCGCATGTCGCTGCACGGCTGCTGGGCACCGCGCTAAAGCGGCATAGCGTTCCCCCCCTCCTCCAATCGCCACGCCCGTAGCCATCCACTTGCTGGAATGGCACGGGCTGTTTGGCGTTTCAGGCCGCGATCCGATCACCGAACAGAAAAATCATACTTATTCCGAAATGCAGGATTTATACAAAAATCTCACTTTACAGGATTAATTCGCAAGACTAGATTAAGTCCATTGCAGCCCATCCCCGCTCCCCTTTCCGAGAGGACACTTCATGAAATTCGCGAGCTTTATCGTTCAAGGCCGTACCACCTACGGCGTGGTTGAAGCTGATCAGGTGATTGACCTGGAATCGGTCAAAACCACCTTTGGCACCGACCTCAAGCAGGCCATCGCCATCAATCGCCTGGGTGAACTGACGCCGGCCGTCCTGGCCCCGCTGCCACGCGTCGCATTGGCGGACGTAACGTTCCTGCCGGTGATCGAGAACCCGGGCAAAGTGCTGTGCATTGGCATCAACTACGCCACCCACGTGCGTGAAACCGGTCGTGAAATGCCGACCTACCCGATGATTTTCACGCGTTTCGCCGACAGCCAGGTTGCGCACCTGCAACCGATCATTCGTCCGAAGGCTTCGCACAAGCTGGATTTCGAAGGCGAACTCGCCGTGGTCATCGGCAAAACCGCGCGCCACGTCAAGGCCGCGGATGCGCTGGAGTATGTGGCCGGTTATGCCTGCTACAACGATGGCAGCGTCCGTGACTGGCAGAAGCACACCATCCAGTTCGTGCCGGGCAAGAACTTCCCGCACACCGGCGGCTTCGGTCCCTGGTTGGTGACCTGTGATGAGATCGGCGACCCGCAGGACCTGGAATTGACCACGCGCCTGAACGGCCAAGTGATGCAACACACCCGCACCAGCGACATGATTTTCGACGTGCGCCACCTGATCGAATACTGCTCCACCTTCACCGAACTGGCGCCCGGCGATGTGATTGTCAGCGGCACCACCGGTGGCGTCGGCGCCTTCCGCGAACCGCCGGTATGGATGAAGCCCGGCGATACCGTCGAGGTCGAGATCTCGGGCATCGGCATCCTGCGCAACAGCATCGCCGATGAGCAGTAAGCCATGAAGCCATTACCTGAATCAGAACCCCTGCCAGAGCAGGACGCCGAGAGCAAAGGCTCAAGCCTGGAACGCATGCTGCGGGTGCTGGATTTATTTACCGAGGCCAGCCCGATCTGGGCGGTCGACGAGATGGGCACCGCGCTGGGTTACACGCGGTCGACCATCTACCGCTACGTGCGTGAGTTGGCCGAGGCGAACCTGTTGTTTCAGGTCGAAGCCGGCCGCTACGCGCTGGGCGCGCGGATTATCACCTGGGACCGCCAACTGCGCCTGAGCGACCCGCTGGTGCGCGCGGCACACGCCCTGGAGCAGGACCTGCCACGCTGGAGCGAGCAACAGGTGTGGCTGATCTGCCGACTGTTCAAGGACCAGGTGGTGTGTATCCACCAGCACGGCGACTTGTTCAGCGAGGTCAGCTACTCCCGTGGTTCACCCAGGCCGCTGTTCCTTGGCGCAACCTCGAAGGCGATCCTCGCCAACATGACATCGCGCCAGCACAGCCAGCTGTTTCTGGAAAACCCCGATGAAGTGCGCGCCAGCCATCTGGGGCAGACCTGGGAACAATTCCGCCGCTCACTGCAGCAACTGCGCCGCCAGGGGTATGTCGCCAGCGCGGCTGAAATTGATCCCGGCGTCTACGGCCTCGCGGCACCGATCTTCGACAGCGACGGCAAGGTGGTCGGCAGCATCAGTTGCCTTCGTCCGATTCAGGAGCGCGACAACGCACAGGAAGCGCAACAAGGGGCACACATGCAGGCCCTCGCGCAGGCGTTGTCGCAGCGCATGGCGACGCTCACCCACCGCCCCGCGTAGCCAGACTGAAAACTTTGGAAGGGAATAACAATGACAACCCTCAACAGCTTCAGCACCCAAGTCTTGATCATCGGTGCCGGGCCTACCGGACTGACCCTGGCCAACATCCTCGGCCAGGCCAATGTGGACACCCTGATCATCGACCGCAAACCCGGCACTGTGACCGAACCACGCGCCGTCTCGATCGACGATGAATCCTTGCGCACCATGCAAGCCATCGGGCTGGATGACGCCGTGTTGCGTGATGTGGTGCCCGGTTATGGCGTGCATTACTTCACCCGCGCGGGCGGGCGTTGCTTCGGCAAGGTCGAGCCCACCGGCAGGTTATATGGGTTTCCCAAGCGTAATGCGTTTCGCCAGCCGCTGTTCGAAAGCACGCTGAAGGTCGGCCTTGAACGTTTTGCGAACCTGACAGCGCGCTTCAATCACGAACTGCTCGAGTTCACTCAAGACCCGCATGGCGTGCGCGCGTTGATCAAGGATGCCGATGGCCAACTGCTCGACGTCAAGGCCAGCTACCTGATCGCCTGCGACGGCGGTCGCAGCCCGGTGCGCAAGCAACTGGGGATCGAGATGGTAGGGTCGAGCTTCTCCTCACGCTGGCTGGTGGTCGATACCGACCAGGATGACGACCCCTTCTGGCAGACCCGCGTGTATTGCGATGCCCGCCGCCCGGTGGTGGAAGTGCCCGGCCCGCACCGTACTCGGCGCTTTGAGTTCCAGCTCAAGCCGGGCGAAACCGATGCGCAGGTGCTCAGCCCCGAATGCCTGCACACGCTGCTGCGTCCGTTCAAGGGCGATGCCCCGGTGTCCATTGTGCGCAAGACGGTCTACACCTTTCATGCCCGCGTCGCCGAGCGTTGGCAGGTCGGCCGTGTATTTCTCGCCGGCGATGCCGCGCACTTGACCCCGCCCTACGCTGGGCAAGGGATGAACAGCGGCGTTCGCGATGCGCACAATCTGGGCTGGAAGCTGGTCGCCGTGCTCAAGGGCCAAATGGCCGCGACCGCCCTGCTGTCCTACGAAAGCGAGCGGCGCGACCATGCCTGGGCCTTGATCAAGCTGGCCCTGAACCTTGGCGTGGTCATGGCGCCGGCCACCGTGCTGCGGGCGCGCCTGATCAGCACGGCATTCGCGTTAATCGGCCTGGTGCCGCCGCTGCGCGATTATTTCCTGCAAATGCGCTTCAAGCCCAAACCACGGTTTACCAAAGGCCTGGTATTACCCGAAGGTAAGGCCGGGAAGCTGGCCTGCGGGCAAATGTTTCCTCAGCCATTGCTGACCGATGCCCAAGGCCACACACAACTGCTGGACACGACCATCGGTGCCGGTTTTGCCCTGATCCACTATGGCGACCCGACCCACCAACGCCTTGATGAACTACGGCACGGTCTGTGGGACCACCTGGAGGCCAAACGCATCCTGATCCTGCCCGCGCACTTTCAGACGCTGCCGTCGATCCCCGGCTGCACCGTGCTGCAAGACCGTGAGAACGCGCTCAAGGACCTGCTCGGCGACAGCCAGAAGTTTCTGCTGCTGCGCCCGGATCGCTATGTCGCCGCCATCTTCGACATGACCACGCACGATCAGGTCGCCGAATCCTTGCAGTCGTTGTTCGGCATCACGCTGACAAGCCACTGCGCAGCTGAGCCGGGCATGGCGCCCGTCTACCCCTGAACCTTCAGACCCAGAGGTGTTTATGCAACCCTTGCAGACTTCCACCCCCGCCCGCCTGTGCTACCTGCACCTGGCGAGCAAAGATCCACAGCAGCAAGTCGACTTCTATCGGCGCCTGCTGGACATGGACGGCCTGGCGCAGGCTGACGGCAGTTGGCTGCTCCAGGGCCCTCAACGGGCCATGCTGATCTCGCCCGCCGACCATAGCGGCCTGCTCGCGGCGGCGTATGACCTGGGCAGCCAAGCGCACTTGAGCGCACTGCGCACACGCCTGCTCGGCAACGGTTGTAACGTCGAAGCGCTCGACTCGCCGCTGCTGGAAGCGGGCGCCTTTCAAATCCGTGACCCCCAGGGTCGACAAACCGTATTTGGCGTGTCTCGCGGCGCGTCCACGCTCGACCGCAACGGCATGCCGGGCCGCCTGCAGCACGTGGTGTTCCAGACCACGGAGCTGGAAGCGATGATCGACTTCTACGTCAACACCGTGGGCTTCACCGTCTCGGACAATGTCGTCGACGAGCCAAGCGGCCAGCTCACCACCTGCTTCCTGCGTTCGGACGATGAACACCATTCGCTGGCGTTCTTCCGTGGGTCGAAAAACGAGTGGGATCACCACTGTTACGAAACCAACGAATGGAACGACATTCGCGACTGGGGCGACCGCTTCGCCAAGGAACGCATCACCTTGTTCTTCGGCCCGGGTCGCCATGGCCCAGGCAACAACCTGTTCTTCATGGTGGTCGATGCCGATCGCAACCGCCTGGAGTTCTCGGCCGAGCTGGAGATCACCGAGGCCACGCGCCCGCCTGGCGTCTGGCCGCAGGAGGAATACACCCTCAACTCCTGGGGACGCGCCTGGATCCGAAGCTGAATACGCACAACCTAAAGGGTCTGCCCTCACCCACCCTCAATCGACGCGGCTACCTGCCTCTAAGGTAAGACTATGACAACTCCAATACTCGCGGCCTACGCCATCAACGGCGATCAATACATCAACGGCACCTGGCGTGCAGGTCGCTCTGCACGACGCCTGGACGACCGTAACCCCTTCAACGACGAAGCCTTGCTGGAAATGCCCCTGGCCTCGGTGGCCGACCTGGATGACGCGTACCAGGCTGCCCAGCGCGCGCAAACCGACTGGGCAGCGCTGCACCCGACCCAGCGCAGTGCGCAGCTGGAAAAACTCGCCCAGGTCATCCAGAACCGCAGCGAAGAAATCATCGACTGGCTGATCCGCGAGTCCGGCAGTACCCGCATCAAGGCGGGCATGGAATGGCAGTTCACCCTCAACCTGGTTCGCGAGTGTGCAACGCTGCCGATGCAGGTTGAAGGCCGGATCCTGACCAGCTACAAGCCTGGCGAACAGAGCTTCGTGTTTCGCGAGCCGCTGGGGGTGGTCGGTGTGATCAGCCCATGGAACTTCCCGCTGTACCTGAGCATGCGCTCGGTGGTGCCGGCCCTTGCGCTGGGCAATACCGTGGTGCTCAAGCCCGCCAGTGATACGGCGGTTACCGGCGGCCTGTTGATTGCCCATCTGTTCGAAGAGGCCGGGTTCCCGGCGGGGTCGCTGAACGTGGTGGTCGGCGCGGGTTCGGAGATCGGCGATGCGTTCGTCGAGCACCCGATACCGAGCCTGATCTCCTTCACCGGCTCCACCGATGTGGGACGCAATGTCGGGCGCATCGCCACCGGCGGCAAGCACATCAAGCGCGTGGCCCTGGAGCTGGGCGGTAACGCGCCGCTGGTGGTGCTGGAGGATGCGGACATCGAGATAGCGGCGCATGCCGCAGTCGTCGGACGCTTCCTGCATCAGGGCCAGATCTGCATGAGCGTCAACCGGGTCATTGTCGACCGCTCGCTGTATGCCGACTTCGCGGCCCTGGTGGTGGAGCGTGTACGCAAGCTCAAGACCGGTGACCCGGCCAAGGCCGACACGGTGATCGGGCCGGTGGTCAACCAGAACCAGCTCGACGGTCTGCTGGGGAAGATCGCCGCCGCCGAGCGCGCCGGTCTCAAGCAGTTGTGTGGCGGCCAGGCTCGCGGGCTGGTGCTGCCGGCCCATGTCTTCGGCGAAGTGAGCCCCGACCAGGCCTTGGCCCGCGATGAAACCTTCGGGCCGTTGCTGCCGCTGCTGATCGCCGACAACCAGGCCCATGCCCTGGAGCTGGCCAACGCCAGCGAGTACGGTTTGTCCAGTGCGGTGTTTACCCGTGATATGGCGCGCGGCCTGAGTTTTGCCCGTGGCATCGTGGCGGGCATGACCCATATCAACGACATCACCGTCGATGATCAGCCCAACGCACCGTTTGGCGGCGAAAAGAACTCCGGCCTTGGGCGCTTCAACGGTCACTATGCACTGGATGAGTTTACCCGGGCCCATTGGGTCACCTGGCAAGCCGGGAGCCATAATTACCCTTTCTGATCGTCTGTCCGGAACGGGCAAGGCTCACACCTTGCCCCTTCAGCCCAAAACAAAAAGCAAAAGGCGAAACAATGAATAATCTAGCCTGCGTGTCCACTGATCAGGTCGTTCGCTCTGATCGGCTGATGAAGTGGAAGGAGTTCATGAGCGATCACCTGGGTCGCACGCCGGAGTATATAAAGCGCCTGGAGTCCACCAACATCGACCCGTTGCACAACGGCAACTTCCAGGGCCGCCTGGAATACGGTGACTTGGGCCAGTTGCGTTTCTGCCGCCTGACCGCCAGTGCCCATCGCTATTCACGCCACCTGAGCAAGGCGCTCGATGTCGTCGACACGCCGCGGATGTTGATACTGCAAGTCGCCGGCGTCAGCCACTTCGAGCAAGGTCAGCAAAACAGCAGCGTCGCGCCGGACGAAATGCTCCTGGTCGACTGCGGCAAACCCTTCAGCGTCACCAGTACCCAGGGCTGCGAGCACTTTATCCTGTTATTCCAGGGCCCCGCCGGGCAACTGACGCAGACCGGCGACATGCACTTGAACGGCCGTAACGGGCTGGGGCGCATGTTGATGCACTTGATCAGCGACGCTTACCACCAATACCCCTTGCTCAACAGCCAGTCGGCCGGGCTGATCGGCGACAGTATCGCGGGGCTGCTGAACAATGCGCTGAAGAACAAGCAAGATGAAAAGCAACTCGACCACGACTTCCGCTTCTTCAAACAGAATCGCCTCAAGGCGTATATCGAGCGTCACTTGGCTGACCGCGACTTGAGCATAGAACGCATCGCCAATGCCGAGCAGTGCTCGGTGCGCAGCTTGCATCGGGCATTTCAGGACGAACTGGGGTGCAGTGTCAGCGAGTACATCTGGCAGCGGCGCTTGTCCCGTTGCGCCGAGGACCTGCGCAACCACGACCAGGCCCATCGCTCACTCACCGAGATCGCCTATGCCTGGGGCTATGGCAGCAGTTCTCACTTCAGCCGGCATTTCAAATCGACATTCGGCATGTCGCCCCGGCTGTTTCGTGAAACCGCCAGCGACGCCCGCGTGAAACCTACTGCGGCATGACGCCAGTTGCCGTCCATCGAAGCCTAGGCTTGATGGACGGCGCAGTTGGATCGTGTCAGCGGGTATCTTGCTCTCTAGGTGCAAAACGCATCGATCAAAAGTCGTCCTTTACGTGTCCATCGTTAATCTTGAACTCTCGGTGTTGTAGATAAACACTTCGAATGAAGTTGTATTTATCCCCGGTGATGAGTTTTTCAGACTTTATATATTGAGCGCGTCCGTCGATCATGCCCACGGCGTACAGGCTATTACGCGTAGGCACGTCGCCGATATAACGAACCGGGTTGGCGTAGATATCGGGAAAGATCGCCGGCGCATCGCGAAGTGTGCTTGGCCCCAAGAGCGGCAGTACAAGATAAGGACCACTGCCTACCCCCCAGTAACCGAGGGTTTGACCGAAGTCTTCGTCATTGCGCTGCAGCCCCATGGGCGTCGCGACATCGATCAATCCCGCCAGGCCAAGGGTGCTGTTGAGTAAGAGGCGACTGGTATCAACCCCGGCGCTATGGAACTTGGCTTGAAGTACATTGTTCGCCAGGTTCTTGACCTCCCCCAGATTGTTGAAAAAATTATGAATGCCGTCTTGCGCAATGCGCGGGGTGACAAATTGATAACCCTGGGCAAGTGGTTTCAGTGCGTAGGTATCCAGCGTGTCATTGAATGAAAAGATCGGGCGGTTAATGCGTTCCCAGGGGTCCTTGTCGGAGTCCGCCCGGGAAAGGGGTGACAGCGTGATGAAACAGGCGCAGGTGAGTACCTGAACGCAACGGCTTAAATTGGAACGATAGGCACGCATGTTTATTTCCCATTGAATGAAGTTAGCCGATTTGACGCACGCAAGCCGTTCCATCGCTGCGCTTCTGTGTGCAACGGGCAGAGCCATTAATTCCAACCGCCCCCCAACACTTTGTACAACGTGATGCGGTTGCTCTGCTCGGTCAGACGCAGGGTGATCAGGTCCTGCTGGGCGCTGTAGAGCGAGCGTTGCGCATCCAAGGCTTCCAGGTAACTTTGCGACCCGCCCCGATACAAGGCATCCGAGAGTTCGAAGCTTTTGCGGCTGGCGTCGGTCAGCGCCTGTTGCGCGGCGATCCGGCGATCCAGGGTGCTGCGCACGGCCAGTGCGTCGGCCACTTCGCGGAACGCGGTCTGCAGGGTTTGCTGATACGTCTGTATCTGGATGTCGCGCTCGACCTTGGCCGAATCCAGGGTCGCGCGGTTACTCCCGCCGTCGAAAATCGGCACGCTGATGCTCGGGGCAAAGGTCCAGGCACCGCTGCCGGATTTGAACAGGCCGGCCAATGCCGAGCTGGACGAGCCGGCGTCGGCGGTCAGGCTGATGCTGGGGTAAAACTTCGCACGGGCCGCGCCGATGTCGATATTCGCCGACTTGAGCGTGTGTTCCGCCGACAGCACATCCGGGCGTTGCTGCAAGAGGCTCGAAGGCAGGCCCGCCGGTATGTCCACCAGCACCGCCGCCGACTCCAAGTGCGTGCCCGGCAAGAGTGCCTCGGGAAGGTCACTGCCGACCAACAGGCGCAGGGCATTGCGGTCCTGCAGAATCTGGCTCTCGTAGGACGCCACATCGCCGCGCGCCGACTCGACCGTGGTCTGGGCTTGCGCCACGGACAGCGCGGAGGAGCCGCCCAGGGCGTAGCTGTTTTGGGTCAGGTCGTAGGTGGCCAACTGGCTGGTCAGGGTTTCCTGGGCCAGCAGCAGCCGTTCGTTGTCGGCGGCCAGGGTCAGCCAGGCGGTGGCCACTTCGGCCACCAGGCTGATTTGCGTACTGCGTCGGGTTTCCGTCAGCGCCAGGTAGTCTTCCAGCGCCTCATCCCGAAGGTTACGTACCCGACCAAACACGTCCAGTTCATAACTGCTCAGCCCCAATTGCGCGCTGTAATCGTGGGTGGTGGCCGCCGTACCGGTGTTGGACAACGACCCGGGTGTACGGCTGTGGGTGCCGCTGACGCTCGCATCGATGGTGGGAAACAGGTCCGCGCGCTTGATGCGGTACTGCGCCTGAGCCTTTTCGACATTCAGGCTTGCCAGGCGTAAATCGCGGTTATTGGCCAGCGCCAACGCCTGCAACTGCGCCAGGCGGCTGTCGGTAAAGAACTGCTGCCATTTGACATCGGCGCCCACCTGCCCTTTCGGCAGGCTGGCCGCCGGCAGCCATTGCCCGGAGACGGGCGCTTCAGGCCGCTCATACTGGGGCGCCAGGTTGACGCAGCCACCCAGGACCATGGCGGCCAGCAAAGGCCAGTGTGACTTGATCATGCATCACCTGTCGGAGCAGATTGATTAGCGCTGCGCTCGCGGCCGAAACGGCGGCGGATCAGCACAAAAAACAGCGGTACAAAGAAGATCCCCAGCACCGTGGCGCTGAACATACCGCCCAGCACGCCCGTACCGATGGCCTGGCGCCCGGCGGAGCCTGCGCCGGTACTCAAGGCCAGCGGCAACACGCCGAACATGAAGGCCAGGGACGTCATCAGGATCGGCCGCAGGCGCTGGCGCACCGCGATCAGCGTCGCGTCGATCAGGCTATTGCCCTGCTCTTGCAGGTGCTTGGCGAACTCCACGATCAGGATCGCGTTTTTCGCGGCCAGGCCCACGGTGGTCAACAGCCCCACCTGGAAATACACGTCGTTGCTCAACCCGGCGACGCGGGTCGCCAGCACCGCACCGATCACCCCCAGGGGCACCACCAGAATCACCGAAAACGGCACCGACCAACTCTCGTAGAGCGCAGCCAGGCACAGGAACACAAACAATACGGAAAGTGCATAGAGCAGCGGGGCCTGGGACCCGGACAGGCGTAATTGATAGGACTGCCCTGTCCACTCGTAGCCGATGCCCTGGGGCAATTGCCGGACGATGGCTTCCACCGCGTCCATGGCGTCGCCGGAGCTCACGCCTGGCGCGGGGTCACCGACGATTTCCAGGGAGGCGTTACCGTTGTAGCGTTCCAGCAAGGGTGAGCCGTAACTCCAGGTGCTGCTGGCAAACGATGAGAACGGCACCATTTCATTGCTGCTGTTGCGCACGAACCAATGATCAAGGTCCGCAGCCTGCATGCGCGCGGATGCCTGGCCCTGCACATAGACTTTTTTCACCCGGCCCTGGTTGAGAAAGTCATTCACATAAGTACCGCCCAACGCCGTCGACAAGGTGGTGTTGATATCGCTGGTACTCAGGCTCAGGGCGCCGGCCTTGCGGTCGTCAATGCTGACCTTGAGCTGCGGCGCATCGTCCAGGCCGTTGCTGCGAACCCCCAGCAGGCGCGGATCTTTTCTGGCCAGCTCAAGAAACTGTTCGCGAGCCGCCACCAGCGCATCATGGCCCAGGCCTGCGAGGTCCTTGAGTTGCAGGTCGAACCCCGAGCTCTGGCCCAGACCGCGCACGGTCGGAGGTTGCATGACGAAAGCGTCGGCATCACCGATGCTGGAGAGCGCCATGGTCGCCCGTTGGGCAATCGCCGCCGCACCCTGACCAGGCCCACCGCGTTCGTCCCAGTCCTTGAGGCGGATAAACGCCCGTGCGGTGTTCTGGCTGTTACCGCCCATGCCCAGCCCGCTGATGCTGATCATCGCTTCGACTTCGGGCTGTTTGAGGATGTAGTCCTCGAACTGCTTGATCACGTCCTGGGTACGGCTGTCCGTCGCGCCGACCGGTAACTGGATCTGTGCCAGGAGGATCCCTTGGTCTTCGTCCGGCAGAAACGACGTGGGCAGGCTCGTGTAGCCCACCGCCATGACCACCAGCACCCCGCCATAGAGCAACAGGCTGCGCCCCCAGCGCCGCAACACCACACCCACCCAACGCTCGTAACCGGCGCTGGCACGCTCAAAGGTACGGTTGAACCAGCCGAAGAACCCGTGCTGGGCACCATGCCCCTGGCCCTCGCGCGCTTTGAGCAACGAGGCGCAGAGTGCGGGTGTCAGGGTCATCGCCACCAACACCGACAAGACCATGGCCGAGACAATGGTCACCGAAAACTGCCGATAGATAATCCCGGTGGAACCGCCGAAAAACGCCATGGGGATAAACACCGCGCTCAGCACCATCGTGATGCCGACCAGTGCGCTGGTAATTTCACGCATCGATTGACGCGTGGCCGCCACGGGCGATAGTCCGCCGCCCATCAGTCGCTCAACGTTTTCGACCACCACGATGGCATCGTCCACCAGCAAGCCGATCGCCAGGACCATGGCAAACATCGTCAAGGTATTGATCGAATAGCCAAACATCGCCAACACGCCGAACGTGCCCAGCAACACCACCGGCACAGTAATCGCCGGGATCAGCGTCGCGCGCAGGTTTTGCAGGAACAGGAACATGATCAACACCACCAGCACGATGGCCTCGCCCAAGGCCTTGACCACTTCCTCGATGGACAGGCTGACAAACGGCGTGGTGTCGTAGGCAATCACATTTTTAAGCTGCATTTCTGTCGGGTAGAACGGCTCCATTTCTTTGAGCTTGGCCTTGACCGCCTTGCCGACGTTCAGCGCATTCGCGCCTGCCGCCAACTGCACACCCATGGCAGCGGCGGGCTTGCCGTTGAGAGCGGTGCTGATGTCGTAGCTTTCACTGCCCAACTCCAAGGTTGCGACATCGCCCAGCAACACCACGGCACCATCGCTGTTGGACTTGACCACCACATTGCGAAACGCTTCGACGGTCTGCAGTTTGCTGCGGGCGCTGATCGTCGCGTTCAACTGCTGCCCCTTGATCGCCGGCAAGGCACCGAGCTGCCCAGCGGAGACTTCGGTGTTCTGCGCCTCCAGGGCACTGCTGACGTCCGAAGGCATCAGCGCGTATTTTTCCAACAGGGCCGGGTCCAGCCAGATCCGCATGGCGTAGCCTGATCCCAACGTTTGCACATCACCGACGCCGTCAATGCGGCTGATGGAGTCGAGCAAGGTGGTGGAAATGTAGTCACCGATCTGAGTGCCGGTAACGCTGGGGTCATCCGATGCCAAGGCGACGATCATCAGGAAGTCCGAGCCGCCCTTGGTCACGGTCAGGCCTTCGCTTTGTACCGATTGCGGCAGTCTCGACTCGGCTTGTTGCAGCTTGTTCTGCACCTGCATCTGGGCCACATCCGGGTCGGTGCCGGCGGTAAAGGTCAAGCTGATGCTGGCGCTGCCCGCCGAACTGCTGGTGGCCGACATGTAGGTCAGGTTATCCAGGCCTTTCATCTGCTGTTCGATGACCTGGGTCACCGAGTCTTCCACGGTCTTGGCCGAGGCCCCGGTGTAGGTCGCAGAAATCTTCACCGTGGGCGGCGCGATGTCCGGGTATTGCTCCAGCGGCAACTGGCTGATGGACAGGCTGCCACCGAGCATGATCACGATGGCGATGACCCAGGCGAAAATCGGTCGATCAATAAAAAAGTGCGCCACGCTTAACCCTCCTTCACTGGGGTGGACGGCGTGGCCGCCTGAGCATTGGCGTCCTGCACTTGAACGGCGGCGCCGGCACGGACTTTTTGTCCGCCTTCGACGATCAACTGATCACCCGCCTTCAGACCTGCGGTGACCCACCACTGATTACCCACCGCGCGATCGACGGTCAGCTCACGTTGTTCAACCTTGCCATCGACCACCAGCAACGCCGTGGTCACCCCGCTGGCGCTGCGGTTTACGGCTTTTTGCGGAATCAGAATGGCCTGGTCATCGCGCGCCTGTTCCAGCACCGCGCGTACATACATGCCCGGCAGCAACAGGTGGTCCGGGTTGGCGAATTCGGCACGCAGGGTGACGGTGCCCGTGCCCTCGTTGACACTCACCCCGCTGACCTTGAGCCGCCCCGGCTGGTTGTAGGTGCTGCCGTCGTCCAGCTTCAGGCTGATCCGCGCCTCGCCATTGCCATTGGACTGCAACACGCCGCTGGCCAGGTCACGCTTGAGCCGCAGCAGTTCGGTAGTCGATTGGGTCACGTCCACATAGATCGGATCGAGTTGCTGCACGGTGGTCAATGCGCTGTCCTGATTGGCGACCACCAGCGCGCCTGGGGTCACCGTGGACGTTTCAATGCGCCCGCTGACCGGCGAGGTGATACGCGTGTAAGCCAGGTTGATCCGCGCGGTTTGGACTTCAGCCTCGGCGACTTGCACGTCGGCGGCGGCCGTCAGCAAGGTCGCCTGAGCGTCCTCGTTAGTTTGCTGACTGATGGCATTGATCTTCACCAGTTCGGCGTCGCGCTTGGCGGTGGTCTGCGCCGATTTAAGCGTGGCGCGGTACTTGACCAGGCTCGCCTGGGACTGCGCCAGTGCGGCGGTATAGGACGCCGCATCCAGTTGGTACAACGCTTGCCCGACCTTGACATCCGCGCCCTCGACGAACAACCGCCGCTGGACGATACCGCCGACTTGCGGACGAATCTGCGCCACCATGAAGGCCTGGGTGCGTCCCGCCAACTCGGTGGTCAGCACTTGGCTCTGGGGTTTTACGCTGATCACCGAAACTTTGGGGGTGATCGCTTGAGGTGCCGGCTCGCCACCGGAGCAACCGCCCAGCAAGACCAGAATGAACAAGGACAGGCAAACCGCGGCGGTTACCAGGTATTTGGCGATGATTTTCGTCGACATAGCGGCCTCTACAAGACGGAATGGCTTGAGTCAGCGCTATCGTGCAAGGCAAATGTGCAGGAAAATTGAAGATTGCCCGGCCGGGTTGAATCTTTTCTTCGCCAGGGCCTAAATGGTCCGATCCATTCTTAACGGCCCTCCTTCATGAAGCTGAGTATCTCCACCAAGCTGTTTATTGCGGTACTGGCCGGTGTGCTGCTGGTCATCCTGAGCATGGGTGTGGCGACGAGCTGGAGTTTTGGGCGGGGCTTTCTCGGCTATCTCAATGAGCAGGCGCTGGACCGCATGGCACCCGTGCTGCCGCGCCTGGCCAGTGCCTACGCGCGTGAGGGCAATTGGGAGTTCCTGCGCAACCGGTCGGATCGCTGGTTCGACATTATGCGGCCCGAGGTCGGCGAAGATCCGGCGAAGCATGACTTGCGCACGCCCATGGCGTCAGACCTGACAGGCGCGCTGTTTCGCATGGCCTTGCTGGATGAACACAAAAAACGCGTGAACGGCTACCCGGATATCGGCGACGACGCCCTGTTACGCCCGATTGTGGTGGCCGGTGAAACCGTTGGCTGGCTGGCCGTGACCCCGTTCCAGAGCGTGACCGAAGCCGGCGGCGAACGGTTCCAGCAATACCAGTTACGCACCAGCCTGGTGATGGGCGCCTTTTCGCTGGTGCTGGCGATGCTGATTGCCTGGTGGATCGCCCGCACGCTGTTGGAGCCGGTCAAACGGGTGGCCGCGGCGACCCACCGCCTGGCTAGCGGCGACTACAGTGGCCGGGTGGCGGTGGCCTCCAATGATGAAGTGGGCCAATTGGCCCGTGACTTCAACCAACTCGCCTACACCCTGGAGCGCAATGAACAGATGCGCCGCGAATTCATGGCTGATGTCTCCCACGAGTTGCGTACCCCGCTGTCGGTGTTGCGCGGAGAGCTGGAGGCCATCGAGGATGGTGTACGCAGCCTGAACCCAGGCTCGATGAAGTCTTTGCAAGGTGAGGTCAGCATGCTCAGCAAGCTGGTGAATGACCTGTATGAACTGTCCCTGGCGGATGTGGGTGCGCTGACCTACCGCAAGAGCGCGTGCGCAGTGGATCAACTGCTGCAAGCCAGCGTGTCGATGTTCCAGGAGCGCCTGAACGACCGGCACCTGCGCGTCGAACTGGAACTGCCGCCCCAGCCCCTGGAACTGTTGGCCGATGCCAATCGCCTGCAGCAATTGTTTTCCAACCTGCTGGAAAACACCGTGCGCTACACCGACCCGAACGGGCTCATACGCATCCGCGCCGTCGTCGATCGCACCCACGTGTGCATCGACTTCATCGACTCCGGCCCCGGGGTTTCGGCCGAGCAGTTGCCGCGCCTGTTCGAGCGCTTCTATCGCGGCGAATCATCGCGCAACCGTGCCAGTGGCGGAGCCGGTCTGGGCCTGGCGATTTGTCACAACATCGCCCTCGCCCACGGCGGCAGCCTTAGCGCCGCTCACTCGCCCCTCGGTGGCCTTTGGCTGACCCTGCGCTTGCCACGGAATACCTGAACCATGACCGACAAAAGCCCGATCCTGATTGTCGAAGATGAACCGAAGCTGGCCGCCTTGATGCAGGATTATCTGGTCGCGGCAGGCTACTCGACCCTGTGCCTGGACAACGGCTTGCAGGTAGTGCCGACAGTGCGTGCGCAAACACCGCGCCTGATCTTGCTCGACCTGATGCTGCCTGGGCGTGACGGCATGCAAGTCTGCCAGGACCTGCGCGGTTTCAGCGCCGTGCCCATCATCATGATCACCGCCCGCGTCGAAGAGGTGGACCGCCTGCTGGGCCTGGACCTGGGCGCCGACGACTACATCTGCAAGCCTTTCAGCCCCCGGGAGGTGGTGGCCCGGGTCAAGGCCATCTTGCGCCGCGGTCCCCAACTGCTGGTCAACGCCGCGCCGCGACTGCTGATCGACGAAGCGCAATATCGCGCTTCAATAGACGGCGTCGCACTGGACCTCACCCCGCTGGAGCTGCGACTGCTCAGCACCTTTGCACGTTCCGCCGGGCGGGTATTTTCCCGTGACCAACTGCTCGACAAGATCTACTCCGACCACCGCGTGGTCACCGACCGCACGGTGGACAGCCATATCCGCAACTTGCGGCGCAAGCTGGAGCAGGCGTGCCCAGGGGAAACGCCCATCGAATCGTTGTATGGGGTCGGTTATCGGTTTCAGCTTTCCGAAGCCTGATATCTCGGAATAATACACATCGGCACCGTCAACGAGGGGCAAGCGGAACGCCTGTAACCATCTTCATATACCGGAGCACGCTAAACCTAGGTCAGATTCAACCCGCCGTCTGAGAGGAGTATCTCGCCGGTTAAGTAGTCCGACTCGACCAGCATTACAACAGCTTTTGCGATGTCGTCTGGGCTAGCGGCCCTGCGCATAGGTGCGCGAGTTCGCCACAACTCTTGGGCCTCTGTCCACTCTGCGGTCAGAGGCGTGTCGACCAAGCCAGGCGCCACAGCGTTTACGCGAATGTCTGGCCCAAGCGATACCGCGAGCAAGCGGGTCATGTGATTAAGCGCAGCTTTGCTTACCGCATAGGGAATCGATGCGCCCTTAGGACGGATACCGGCATGCGAACTGATGTTTACGACGCAACCTGCTCGACGGTAACGGGCGGCATCGCGCAATGCCGACTCGGCCAATGCGACGAGGTGGAACGGCGCCACGACATTAACCTCGTTAAGTTCGTGCCACACCGTCGAGTTGGCCGAGGCAAGGTCGCCGTGCGGAATGACTCTGCTCATACCGGCGTTATTGACCAATACGTCGAGCTGCCCCCACGCGGCGATCGCCTCGTTAACGAGCCTGACCCTGTCAGCTTCGAAAGCAAGATCAGCTTGCACGTAAATAGCCTGCTTCATCTCGGCAACCATAGCGCGTCCCGTATCCGCAGAGTTTCGCGAATGGAGCACCACTGCATAGCCTGCCCGGCTTAGTGCACGTGCAATGGCTGCGCCGATACCGGAAGTGGACCCTGTAACCAACGCGACGCGTAATACGTTATCGATTGTCGGATTGGGTTTCATAGGGACATCTCGAATGGGTTGCTAGAAAACCATCACCGTAGCACCCAGCGGGCAACGTCGGCATCAGGCGGTCACGATAGGCAGGTATCCATTTTCAAATCAGGTTGGCGTCTTGCTCTGCGGCGTGACGCCTTGGCGCCCTTTCTGAACCTGGTCAACCCAGCGGCGCAGCGCTGACTCACCAATGCCGAGTGAGCGGCTGGCTTCGATGTAGCGGCAGCTTTGCTTGAGCACGAGGTCGGCGGCCTCGCGTTTGAATTCAGCCGTAAAGGAGCGGCATTGTTTGCTCATCTGACACCTCGATCTGGCGAGCATTCTCGCCTAAATGGGTGTCCGGTTTCATTAGACCACTACATTGGCATTGGCAGCCGCCTAAGCGGCTGCCAATGACCCGTTAATGACTCAAATCAATCACCATGCGGCCTTTGATTTTGCCCTGCTGCATTTCATCGAAAATCTGATTGATATCTTCGATCGGACGCAATGTTACCTTCGGCACCACCTTGCCTTGCGCGGCAAACTCGAAGGCTTCAACGAGGTCTTGTCGAGTGCCGACCAGCGAGCCAACCACCTCGATCCCGTCAAGCACCAACCGAGGAATATTGAGGCTCATGGCTTCAGGCGGAAGGCCGACTGCGACCAAGCGTCCACCGGCACGCAGGGCATCCACCGCAGAGTTGAACGCGACTTTGGCGACGGCCGTCACGACAGCCGCGTGAGCTCCGCCGACCTTCTCCTGGATAACTTTTGCGGCATCCTCGTTGCGAGAGTTGATGACCAGATCGGCGCCCATTTCCCTGGCGAACTGCAGTTGATCATCGTTGATGTCCACGGCAATAACCCGGGCGTTGAAGACATTTTTTGCATACTGCAACGCCAGATTCCCCAGGCCGCCCAGCCCGTAGATCGCAATCCATTGCCCCGGGCGAATATTGGAAACCTTGACGGCTTTATACGTCGTGACGCCAGCACAGGTCACGCTGCTCGCCGCCGCAGAATCAAGCCCATCAGGCACTTTCACTGAGTAGTCGGCGACGACAATGCACTCTTCGGCCATTGCGCCATCCACGGTATAACCGGAGTTTTTGACGTCGCGGCAGAGTGTCTCGTTGCCGCTGTTGCAGTATTCACAGTGCCCGCAGCCTTGGAAGAACCACGCTACGCTGGCACGATCACCGGGCTTCAGCGAAGTGACGCCGGGTCCTACCGCCTGCACGATACCGATGCCTTCATGGCCAAGGATCACCCCGGTTTTATCACCGAAATCACCGTTCTTGACGTGCAGGTCAGTATGGCAGACCCCGCAGCACTGCATTTTGAGGAGAGCCTCACCATGTTCCAGAGGCCGTAATATTTTTTCGGTCACGTTCACGCGTTGCCCTTGGGCAACAACAGCAGCTTTCATACTTATCTCCTTGTATCCGTGAGTGAGCTTGCGTTGCAGTAGGTCCAACAAGTAACAAAGGATCACAGCAGCCAATTGCCATAAGCGTCATCCGAAGCCCCAACCGCTCAAGCAGTCCGAGGTCTGGTGCAATGCTCGCCACCGCTGACGGCGGACAACTGGCGACGCTGATCGGCAGAGCGACACGCATCTTTTAGTGATGGTCGTCGCAGCCCTTGAAGTCAAGTGAATTCCCCTGCATGTCGTGTGTCTATGGACATGCGACCTTTGGCTCCATGCTTGAAACCCGTTCCTCGTGTACCTTCATCAGTCCCGGCACATGCACTCAGCGGCGGGTTGGCCCATTAGTCGAAACGGTTCTGGAGTAGCTTTTACATGGCATATGCAACGATCAACCCCTATACCGGCGAGACACTGCAGACCTTTCCCGACGCGACCGATGCAGAGGTCACAGCAGCCATCGCCAAGGCCCATGAGGCCTTCCTGGCCTGGAAGGACACGCCTTTCGCCGAGCGCACACGCATCTTGCAGAATGCCGCCGATATCCTGCGCAAGGACAGCGACGCCTTTGCCAAGGTACTGACGCTGGAGATGGGCAAGCTGTTTGCCGAGGCGAAAGCCGAGGTCGAGTTGTCGGCAAAAATCTTCGAATACTACGTGCGCAATGCCGAAACCCTGCTCAAGCCGCAGAAACTCCCGGTTCTCGACCCTGCCGAGGGTGAGGCGGTGCTCGTGTGCGAACCGCTCGGCGTGCTGCTGGCGATTGAGCCGTGGAATTTCCCTTATTACCAGATCGCCCGCATTCTGGCGCCGCAGCTTTCTGCCGGGAATACCGTGCTGCTGAAACACGCAGCGAATGTGCCGCAAAGCGCGGCGCGCTTTCAAAAATTGATGAAGGATGCCGGTCTGCCTGATGGCGCCTTCCGTAATCTGTACGCCACGCGTTCGCAGATCGAGCTGATCATCAACGATGCCCGCGTGCAGGGCGTCGCCTTGACCGGCTCGGAAGGCGCCGGCGCGGTGGTTGCGTCACAAGCGGGCAAAGCACTGAAAAAGTCCACCCTGGAACTCGGCGGCGCCGACGCCTTCGTCGTGCTGGCTGACGCGGACCTGGCGAAAACCAGCCAATGGGCGGTGTTCGGCCGGCATTGGAATGCCGGGCAGGTCTGTGTGTCCTCCAAGCGCATGATCGTGGTCGATGCGGTCTATGACGACTTCCTCGCGCTCTATCGCAAGGGCGTCGCGGAATTGGTCGCCGGCGATCCCTTCGATGCGAAGACGACCCTGGCGCCGCTCTCCTCGCAAAGCGCCGCCAATGAGGTCAAGCAAAAAATCCTCGACGCCGTGAAGCTCGGCGCCAAGGCCGAAGAAGTTGGGCCACCCGTGCCTGTCGATGGGGCATTCGTGCAGCCGACGATCCTGACCGATGTCGCCGAGGACAACCCCGCTCGCTACTGGGAGTTCTTTGGCCCGGTGTCCATGGTGTTCCGCGCCAAGGATGAAGACGATGCAGTACGCATCGCCAACGACTCGCCGTTCGGTCTCGGCGGCTCGGTGTTCACCCGGGATACGGCGCATGGCGCAGAAGTCGCGAAGAAAATCTCCACGGGGATGGTGTTCGTCAACCACCCGACCAAGGTCGAAGCCGATCTGCCTTTCGGTGGCGTGCGCCGCTCGGGGTACGGCCGCGAGCTGATCGGTCTCGGGCTCAAGGAGTTCGTCAACCACAAGCTGATTGTCGTGGTCGATATCGACGCACCGTTCTGAGTTTCAACAGCGCTCTTTGTCCCTAGAAACCGAAACCGAAATCGAGGAGACCTGACATGGTGAACGTCATCGGGATCGATCACTTGGCCATTCGTGTCAGTGATCTGGAACGCTCCAGGGCGTTCTATGATCAGGTACTCGGTTTCCTGGGATTCACCATCGAGTGGGAGTTCGACCGGGTTATTGGCTGGACCAACGGCGAAACCCTGTTCTGGATCACCGAAGCCGATGCCCAGGGTCGCAAACATAAGCACCGGACCGGCGATGTGGGCTATCACCACTATGCGTTCGAGCTGGGCGCGCGTGAGGACGTCGATGCGCTCTACGCGTTTCTGCTGGATCAGGGAATTACGATTGTCGACGCACCCGCTGATTATCCGGATTATGGCGAGGGCTACTATTCCGTTTATTTCCTCGACCCCGATGATCTGAAGCTCGAGGTGATGTTTTTCCTGGAAAAACAAAAGCGGCGCTTGCTCGGCAAATCACGAAGAAGTGATCACCAGAAATAACTGCCCAAGGTTTGTTCAGTGCGCAACTCGCTTAACTCGATTGGCGAGAACGCCGCACACATAAAACACAGCTTGGCCAAGCTGACGGCGCAACACCCACGCCAATGCGCAGTTCGTCGAATACAAATCCCAACGGTGTGCTGGCGGGCAAAACGGCAGGATCTTCCAATGCTCGAAAGAACATGATTGCCCAAGGCTTGAGCCAATCATGTCGACGCGAAATGTTATGCCCCCTGACCAGGAACAGGCTATCCAGAACCTGGCTCAGTTCGGTCGTTATCAAAATGCCAGCGACGTGATGCGAGCCGGTTTGCGCTTATTGCGGTCGCTGCCAGGCCAGTTGCGCCTGCACTTCAGCGACGGCATCCAGGACCCTCAGCGCCCAGCTCTCATCCTCTGGCTTCACGACAACAACACGAAAGCCGTGATCATGTCCTTCAAGCCGCACGCCCTCGGAATCATCGACATGCAAGTCGATATCAAATGCTGGCGGAAATTTCGAGGGCGAGTTCAACAGTCCATGCGCGGTCAAGGCGCGGCTGTGCAGCACGCTGTTGACCACGCCGTCGACGCGGATGCCGTACAACAACAACCAGCGCCTGATGTAGGACGGAGCCCGGCCGGACGAGGTGTATACCCAGATACTGCAGCCCTGGCGCCGTAGCTCGCGGGTCAGGGAGCGTGTGCCCATGCGCAACGGCTCACCCAGCCAGCGGTGGACACAGGCAGGCAGGCGGCTGTGTTCAACGGCACTGTGGTGGAGTTGACAAGCCAAGGTGTCATCGATATCAAACGAAATACGGATGCGCTGGCGCCTGGTGAGTGGTATCGGCAGACAAGTCTTGGTGGCCCGCCACGCCCGCGCGCTAAAAACACGACATGTCGCCAGGACTGGATACCGGCTCATCAGTGGTCCCCCTGGGAGACGGGCGATGGTGTCTTGCTCAGAAAAAACGCCTCTGGATCAGGTGCTTGTTCTTCCAGGAAGGCTGCATACTTTTTCTTGATCTTGGGCAATTCGTACAAGGCCTTTACACCATGCTTGGCAGAGTTGCGTATCACCGATGAGGGGTTGAAGTAGCCCTCGGCGTTTTCCAGGGTCAGCACGAAGGGTGGCAAGCCTGCACGCATGAGCAAATAACTGACTATAAGCGACCCGCTGCGGTTGTTACCTTCAATGAACAATTGCGGCTTGCTGAGGATGCGGACATACACACCGGCCGCGCGCTTCCACACCGACTCGCTACGATAGGCGCAATACCAGTTGTACAAGTCCTTTATTCCCCCCTCAACATTGTTGAAGAAGTGTTCCTCGGTAGCTGCCAAGTGTTCAGCGTATTCCAACCGGCGTGCCGGGTCTCGGCCACACAGAACGGTGGCATTGATCTCCAGCATCAGGTTCAGTTGCTGGAGGTCGAACAGATCGACGCCCCGCGCGACATAGTCATCAATCAGCGCATAGCCTTCAAGCACATTCTGCAACACCTCGTCGGTCAAGGGGTCGCGCTGTTCGGTAAAGTGCCGGCTGAGCTCGGCAAAGCGGCCCTGCACCTTACGCAGTGCGCGTTCAATCGCGGGTAAATCAAGACGACGCATTGCAGGCATTGGCGTTCCTGAGAAACAGTAGATAACAAAGCAAAACAACCGGGGCCGGCCAAGGCCGTTTTATCAGCGTTGGCGGCATGCGGTCTTGATCAGGCGTGTGCTGCCTAGCTGAATTTGCCGCTGATGTAATCGCCAGTCATCTGTTCTCGCGGGTTTTCGAAAATCTGCGCAGTGGAACCCATCTCCACCAGATAACCCGTGCGCGTGCCCTGGGAGATATCCACCGAGAAGAAGGCTGTCGTGTCAGCCACACGGATGGCCTGTTGCATGTTGTGGGTAACCAGGGCGATGGTGTAGTCCTTCTTCAACTCGACCATCAACTCCTCGACCCGACGGGTAGCGATCGGGTCGAGTGCCGAACACGGCTCATCCAGCAACAGCACTTCCGGCTCGGTCGCAATGGCCCGGGCGATGCACAACCGTTGCTGCTGACCGCCCGAGAGGGACAGGCCGCTGACCTTGAGCTTGTCCTTGACCTCATCCCACAACGCAGCACCTTGCAGGGCGTGCTTTACGCGGTCGCCCAGGTCTCCCTTGTACCGATTGAGACGCAGACCAAAAGCAACGTTGTCGAAGATGCTCATCGAGAACGGGTTGGGCTGTTGAAACACCATGCCGATATAGCGGCGCACGACCACGGGATCGACGCCCTTCCCATAAACGTCCTGCCCAAGGAAATGCACATGCCCCTCAAAACGAAAGCCCTTGACCAGGTCATTCATGCGATTGAGGCTACGCAACACGGTACTTTTTCCGCAGCCGGAAGGACCGATAAACCCGGTGATCTTGTTCTTTTCAATTGGCACATGGCTGTCACGCACAGCCATGAAGTTGCCATAGAAAATCTTGTCAAGCTTGCAGTCCATGACCACAGGTGTCTGCGTGACAAACGGAGCGGCTATTTGCGCAGTTGATACGTTCAAAATTCAGATGCTCCCGTTTTCAGTACTTGGGCTTGCCGAAAATACGGCTGACAACGTTCACGACCAGCACGATCATTACCAGCACCAGCGAAGCCGCCCACGCGAGTTCGAGCTGGTTGTCGAAGGGCATGCCGGAGAAGTTGTAAATCAGTACGGCAAGCGATGCTGTCGGATTCATCACCGCCAGGCTGCCGTCGTGGTAGATCCAGTAGTTGCTGAACAGCGCAGTAAACAACAACGGTGCGGTTTCGCCAGCGGCACGTGCCACAGCCAACATCACGCCCGTAAGGATCGCCGGCATGCCGGTAGGCAAGATGATTTTCCAGATAACCTGCGAGCGGGTGCAGCCCATGCCGTAGGCCGCGTCCTTCATGATCTTAGGCACCATCCGCATCGACTCTTCAGCCGTCAGCACCACGATGGGCAGCATCAGTACCGCCAATGCCACGCCACCGGCCGGTGCCGAGTAGGTACCGGTGGTCATGACCACCAGGGCGTAGGCAAACACGCCGGCAAGAATGGAAGGCAGGCCCGTGAGCATCTTGGCGGCAAAACGCGCGGCGCTTGCCAGCTTGCTGTCGGGGCCCAGTTCAGCCAGAAAGATGGCGGCCATGATGCCGACCGGTACCGCGATCGCGGCCGCGATACCGACCATCACGAAGGTGCCTGCCATCGCGTTGCCAAAACCGCCGCCCGTCTCGAAACCGGCAGGCGGCAACTCGGTGAATACCTCCAGGCTCAGGCGCGCGCCGCCGCGAGTGATCAGCATATAGAGCACGGAAATCAGCGGCACGCTGGCCAGCAGCGCGCCGGCCCAGACCAGCGTGGTCAACACCAGACTGCGCAGGGCGCGGCCTTCGAACTTGCGCTGCAGGCTGGGTAAGACGCCCACCGGCGAGCGCAAACTGCTTGCAGGAGAAGTGAGGTCATTCATCATTTGGTACCCCGCTGGGCGTAAAGCATGATCATGGAGCCGAGGATGTTCACCACCAGTGTGATTAACATCAGCACCAGTGCGGCGTACATCAAAACCTCGATCTCGTTGGGCCCAGCTTCAGGGAAGTTCAGCGCCAACAAGGCGGCCAGCGTATTGGCAGGGGCAAACAGAGAAAGCGAAATGTTGTTCGCGTTACCCACCAGCATGGCCAGCGCCATGGTTTCACCCAGCGCGCGGCCCAGGCCGAGGACCAAGGAGCCGAAAATGCCAGTAGCGGCGGACGGCACCATCACTTTGAGAATCGCTTCCCAATGGGTGGTCCCCATGCCGTAGGCGGCCTGCTTGGTTTTCATCGGTACACTGGTAAGCGCGTCCTGCGAAACGGCGGCAATGGTCGGCAAAATCATGATGGCCAGGACCAGCGCCGCAGGGAGTAGGCCCGGCCCGCTCAAGGACGTGCCGAAGAAAGGAATCCAACCCAGTTCGCTGTTCAACCACGCCGTGAGCGGGCGAATCGCCGGGATCACCACATAAATCCCCCACAGGCCATAGACGACGCTGGGGATGGCCGCGAGCAATTCGACAATGGTGCGAAAGACGGCTGCCAATCTCGCAGGCAGGAAATCCTGTGTTAGGAAAATCGCCATGCTGACGCCGAAAAAACCTGCGATCAGCAACGCGATCAGGGCGCTGTAAAGCGTGCCCCAAATAGCCGGCAGAATGCCGTACTTGCCTTGGTTAACGTCCCAGACGCTGCCGAAAATCACGTCAAAACCGTGCTTTTCCATGCCTGGAAGGGCCTTGCGTCCTACCTCGAAGACCAAGGCGAAGACCAACGCCAGAATCAAAATCCCCCCTATTCGCGCAAGCGCACGGAAGGTGCGATCAACCAGCAAATCCTTCTTAGAGGGCGGCTGGCAGGCAGAATCCGGGTTAACCGGTACGACAAAAGGTGTGTTCATTGGCTAATTCCGGAGCAGGGGGAAACTCTCTCGGCATGGCTGAGCGCGCACACCGAAAGAGGCCTCATGAGCGTTACTGGATGTTGGCGGACGCTTTGCGAACCTGATCGACAACCGACTGTGGCAGCGGGATGTAACCCATCGAGTCGGCAATTTTCTGCCCTTCGGTCAGGCTGTACTCGACCATTTCACGCATGGCCTTGGCCTTGGCCGGGTTACCGTTGTCCTTACGGAAGATCATCCAGGTGTAGGAAGTGATCGGGTAGGACTTGGCACCGTCCGGGTCCGGCAACCAGGCCACCAGGCTTTTCGGCATATTCACCGCGGCCAGCGCTTCGGCACCGCTTTCGGCGTTCGGCACAACGTAATGACCGGCCTTGTTCTGCAACTGGGCGAAGTCAACCTTGGCCAACTTGGCGAAGCCGTATTCGATGTAGCCGATAGCGCCCGGGGTCTGGCGAACCGTGGCGGTCACACCATCGTTCTTGGGCGATTTGATGAATTTGTCACTGGCTGGCCAGTTGACGGTGTTGCCTTCACCCAGCGCCTTCTGGAATTCCGGGTTGATCGCTGACAGGTGCTTGGTGAATACCGCAGTGGTACCGCTGGAGTCGGCACGCACCACCACGGTGATCGGCGTATCGGTCAGCTTCAGGCCAGGGTTGGCGGCGACGATCTGCGGATCGTTCCACTTGGTGATCTTGCCCAGGAAGATGTTGGAATAGACATCGCGCGGCAGCTTCAGGCCCTTGGGATTGCCTGGCAGGTTATAGGCCAGCACGATTTCACCCGCCGTCATCGGCAGCAACTGCACGCCCTCGGCAACCTTGGCGATATCTTCGTCTTTCATGGCCGAGTCGCTGGCCGCGAAATCCACGGTTTTATTCAGGAAATCTTGCACACCCGCGCCGCTGCCCTTGGATTGATAATCCACAGTGACATCTGCGGTTTTCTTGCTGAAATCCTTGAACCAGGTGAGGTAGATCGGTGCAGGAAAACTGGCGCCGGAACCGGTCAGACGAACATTCTCGGCAGCAAATACCGAGGTGGCACTAAGAGAAACCGCAACGGCGAGTGCAGCAGACTTCATCAGACGTTTCATTCAGGAGAATCCTTGTGATTACGGGCTACCGAACTCTGCAGCAGCCTTGTTACGTTTTTATGAACAATGAATGGCAAACAGCACTCTTTTCGCCTTTTGCCGAGGCAGCGACATATTTTGTTGTAATTGCCTCGTAACAAATTTCGACTAAGACTTTGCCATCCCCACGACGCGAGTTCCGCCCATGCTCTCCACAGAAGACGCCTTGATACAGCGCATCCACCGTGAGCTGCTTGATCACAGTGACGAAGAGCTGGAACTGGAATTATCCGAAGACGGGCACGACCTGAACGCCCTGTTTGATGAACAGGTAGAGGAAGGCAGCGAGAAGGCCGCCAGAAGGATTTACTTCAGTGAACTGTTCCGCCTGCAAGGCGAACTGGTGAAGCTGCAAAGCTGGGTTGTCAAGACTGGCGCCAAAGTCGTCATCCTGTTCGAAGGGCGCGACGCCGCCGGCAAAGGCGGTGTGATCAAGCGTATTACCCAACGGCTCAACCCCCGGGTCTGTCGCGTCGCCGCCCTGCCCGCCCCCAACGACCGTGAACGGACGCAATGGTACTTCCAACGCTATGTTTCACACCTGCCGGCAGCCGGTGAAATCGTGCTGTTCGACCGCAGTTGGTACAACCGCGCAGGCGTCGAACAAGTCATGGGTTTTTGCGACGAAGATCAGTACGAAGAGTTCTTCCGCACCGTACCCGAGTTCGAGCGCATGCTCGCCCGCTCCGGCATCCAACTGATCAAGTATTGGTTCTCGATTTCCGACCAGGAACAGCATCTGCGCTTTCTCAGTCGCATTCACGACCCACTCAAGCAATGGAAGCTCAGCCCCATGGACCTCGAGTCTCGGCGGCGCTGGGAAGCGTATACAAAGGCCAAGGAAATCATGCTCGAACGCACCCACATCGCAGAAGCGCCGTGGTGGGTGGTGCAAGCCGATGACAAGAAGAAAGCCAGGCTCAACTGCATCAATCACCTGCTCGGGCAGATGCCCTATGAAGAAGTGGAGCTACCGGTGATCGAACTGCCGCAACGCGTCAGACAGGAGGACTATTCCCGCAGTCCGACACCACCGGAACTCATCGTGCCTCAGGTTTATTAATACAGGCCGCACTGAAGCGCTCTGTGCCTGGGTGGGTAATTGCACGGACTTGCCCACCCATTTGCAATCGACCTGACCAGTCATTTGCATCGGATTTGACCAGCACGATTCGTGGGCATGATCGGGAGAGAACGACCCGAAGCCGACGGTGGAGACGGGCAGAAATCGGCCAAATGGGTAATTGCACTGACTTGACCGCCCATTTGCATTCGATCTGACCAGCTATTTGCATCGGACTTGACCAGCAGGCTCAGCGGCGCGACTTACTTGAACTGCTGGACGACAGTTACGGCAACCGCTCGACGCTGGTCACCAGCCAGATGTCGATGGACAAATGGCATGCGTTGATCGGCAATCCGATCTTGGGAAATGCGATCCGACCGCCCGTTCGAATCAGCGTTGAATGGGTGTCCGGATGTTGGTGGGTTTAGTGTTCGGATGGCGCAGAAACTGCGCGCAGGGACCTTGAAGGAAAAGAAAGCTGACCAATAGATTGTCGATATGAAGAGCAGCTCGTTTTTTCTCGGGATTTCGTGCTGAGCCTAGAATCGCTCAGCCAGATCCGTGGTCATGAGCATCTGCTCGAACCTCTCCAGAAACACCGACTCGGCCTGGGTCAGTTTCTGTTCACGGTTCCAGAGCAGGTAGACATTCACGTCAATGACTCCCTCCCATGGCGGCAAGCGCCAGACTTCTTCAGCCAGCACATCAGCCGCGACGATATGTTCCGGCAGGCAACCAATGCCATAACCAGCGCCCACCAGCCGGCGGATTTCATCCAGACTCGGAGAAGAGGCAATAATGCGCCCGGTGAACCCTTGCTGATCACGAAACACCGTGAGCGGTGACAGATTGCCGCCGATCTGGTCGCTGGTAAAACTGACGAAGTTTTCGCTCTGCAAATCCCCCAGGGTCAGGTTCTTGCGACCGAACAGCCGGTGCCGCTTGCCGCAGAAAAACGCATAGCGCTGCTGCAGCAACACCCGCTGTTCAAGCTTGGGCTGCGGAGTGCGGCACAGGCCCAGGCCGAACGAGGCGGTTTTTTGCAGCAGTGCGCTGGCCACGTCCGAGCTGCGCAGCACATCGACCTCGAATTCCACCTGCGGGTATTCAAGGTGAAATTGCGCGAGGAACTCATCGTAGCAGCGTGATTGGATACGGCTGATGGTCAGCAGGCGGATCTTGCCCACCACCGTCTCGGCGGGTGAATCCAGGGCTGGGCCCAGACGCGAGACCGTGCCGTACAGGTCGGCGGCGATCTGCATCACTTCTTCGCCGGCCCTGGACAGGCTGATACGCGGCCCACGGCGCACGACCAACGCGCTATCGAGTTGTTCTTCAAGGCGCCGCAGGGCCTGGCTGATGGCGGGTTGGCTCAAGTGCAGGCGCGCGGCGGCCCGGCTGATGCTGCCTTCCTGGCCGATTACCAGGAAGGTGCGCAACAGATTCCAGTCCAGGCGATCGTTGAGAAAGCGCTTGGCATCGGGATCGCGTAACGAAGGGCAGATAGGGTTCATCATTATTCCCGGGGCTTATACTTGAGTATTTAGATTAGAAGCTTTTCCTAGCATAGGGGCTGGCGCAAGATCCAGCAACGCACCGCCAGAGTGCGAACGTTGTGCCTGCGCACGACACACATTTTCTCCTGCTTATAACAATGACGCCCAGGAGCTACAGATGACGAGCACTACCTCAAGTCCGCGACGTGCCGCGGCAGCGGCCTTTATCGGCACCACCATCGAATTCTACGACTTCTACATCTACGCCTTCGCGGCAGCGCTGGTCCTCGGCCAGCTGTTCTTCCCCAGTGAAAACCCGATGCTCAGCACCATGGCGGCGTTCGGCAGCTTCGCGGTCGGCTTTATTGCCCGCCCGTTCGCCGGCATGGTCTTCGGCCATCTTGGCGACCGCCTGGGGCGCAAGAAAATGTTGCTGGTGACCATCGTGCTGATGGGGTTGGCGACTACCTGCATCGGTCTGTTACCCACTTATGCCCAGGCGGGTATCTGGGCCCCCATCGGCCTGGTGGTTCTGCGTTTGCTGCAAGGGATTTCGGTCGGTGGCGAGTGGGGCGGTGCGGTGCTGATGGCCAGTGAGCACGCGCCCAAGGGCCGCAAGATGTTCTTCGCCTCGTTCGCCCAGTGGGGCAGCCCGGCGGGCCTGCTGCTGGCGCTGATCGCGTTCCGCTGCATCAGTGAAATGGAGCAGGACGCGCTGATGAGCTGGGGCTGGCGTATTCCGTTCCTGATGAGCGGCGTGCTGATGATGGTCGGCCTGGCGATTCGTTTCGGGGTGCCTGAGTCGCCGGAGTTTGCCGAGGTCAAGGACAGCGGCCAGACATCCGAAAACCCGGTGCTGGAGGTTATCCGCAAGGACTGGAAAAGCATTCTGTTCGCGGCCCTGGCGGTGACCATCGGCTCGGGCGGTTTCTTCTTCACCAACACCTTCATGATCACCTACGTCACCCAGTACCAGGGCATCGCCAAGACCACGATCCTCGATTGTCTGTTCGTGGTCACCGTCCTGCAATTTCTATCCCAACCCTGTTCTGCGCTGTTGGCCGAGCGCCTGGGAGAGGGGCGCTTTCTCAAATGGGTGGCGTCGCTGTGCATCTTGGTGCCGTACCCGATGTTCCTGCTGGTGCAGACCGGCAATCTGTTCTACATGACCGCAGGGATTGCCCTGGCGGTGATACTGCTGGCAGCGCTGTACGCGGTGATCGCCGGCTACATGGCTGAAGCCTTCCAGGCGCGGGTGCGTTACTCGGGCATCTCGATTGCCTATCAACTGGGCAGCGGCGTGAGCGGCGGCCTAACGCCGCTGATCGGCACCTTCCTGGCGGGTCACTTCGCCGGTCAGTGGTGGCCGCTGGCAATCTTCTTCAGCGGGCTGGCCCTGATGTCGTTGATCGGCGTGCTGGGCCTGGCTTATTTGCGTGGCGTCAATGCCAAGGCGGTCGGGCTGCGCCTTTCCCAAGGAGTTGTTTAATGAGTAAGCCAAGCGCTATGTCGCAAATCGAGTGGCAGTCGCGCTGCGAGTTGGCCGCACTGTATCGCCTAGTCGCGTACTACCGTATGACCGACCTGATCGACACTCATATCACCCTGCGTGTGCCCGGGCCGCAGCGGCATTTCCTGATCAATCGCTACGGCGTGGCGTTCGAGAAAATGCGCGCCAGTGACTTGGTCCTGATAGACCTCCAGGGTAAGGTGGTCGACGGTCAGCGCGGTGGGCACGTGAATGCGGCCGGGTTCATCATCCATTCGGCAATTCATGAAGCTCGCCCGGACCTGCATTGCATCATCCACACCCATACCGCTGCCGGTATGGCGGTGGCCGCGCAGCGTGACGGGCTGTTGCCGCTGACCCAGCACGCCCTGAAGTTCTACGGCAACCTGGCGTATCACACCTACGAAGGCATCGCGCTGTCGATGCAGGAGCGCGAGCGACTGGTGGCCGACCTGGGCTCGCACAAAGCGATGATCCTGCGGAACCACGGCCTGCTCGCGGCCGGTGGCAGCGTGGCGGCGGCGTTCCACGAGATCTACTTCCTGGA
>NZ_JAKNRV010000169.1:0-10923 GCF_023072625.1 Pseudomonas emilianonis | reverse complement strand
TCCAAGGTCAGCATCGGCCAGCAACGGCGGGTACCGTCGGCCTGCAGGGCCTCGCTCAGGTTCGGGCTGTTGGGAAACAGCGACGCGGTGTGGCCGTCGTCGCCCATGCCCAGTACCAGCACATCAATGGCCGGCAGTTCGGCCAGCAGGCGATCGGCCTGCTCGGCGGCGTCTTCAAGATTGGCCGCGGCGGCGTACAGGCTGAGGAATTTGGCCTTGGCTGCCGGACCTTGCAACAGGTATTTCTTCAACAGGCCGGCATTGCTGTCGGCGTGTTCCACCGGCACCCAACGCTCGTCGGCCAGGCTGATGGTGACCTTGGACCAGTCCAGGCCCTGCTTGGCCAGGTTCTGGAAAAACGCCACGGGGCTGCGGCCACCGGACACCACCAGGGTCGCTTCGCCACGAGCACTGATGGCCGCGCGCAGTTGCTCGGCCACGTCATTGGCCAGGCCATCCGCCAGCAACGCGGGCGAACGGTACTCATGGGCAGTGACGCCCTGAGGCAGTTTCAATTCAGATATCGCCATACCACGACCTCCCATCCCGCGTGATCAGTGCAATGGAGCTCATCGGCCCCCAGGAACCCGCCGCATACGGCTTGGGCGCATCACCGGATTTTTTCCACCCGGCGATCAACTGGTCACACCACTTCCACGCGGCTTCGATTTCATCTTTGCGAACAAACAGGTTCTGATTGCCGCGCATCACTTCCAGCAACAACCGCTCGTAGGCGTCGGGAATCCGCGCGCTGCGATAGGTGTCGGAAAAATTCAGTTGCAGTGGCCCGCTGCGCAGTTGCATGCCCTTGTCCAGGCCCTGCTCCTTGGTCATCACGCGCAAGGAAATACCTTCGTCCGGTTGCAGGCGGATGATCAGTTTGTTGCTGATCTGCAGGCGCTGCTCGGGGGCGAAGATATAGTGGGACGGTTCCTTGAAGTGGATGACGATCTGCGACAACTTTTGCGGCATGCGCTTGCCGGTGCGCAGGTAGAACGGCACGCCGGCCCAGCGCCAGTTGCGGATATCGGCACGCAGGGCGACGAAGGTTTCGGTATCGCTCTGGGTGTTGGAATTCTCTTCTTCCAGGTAACCCGGCACCGGCTTGCCGGCGCTGTAGCCGGCGATGTACTGGCCGCGTACCACTTGGGTGGTCAGGCCATCCGGGCTGATCGGCGCCAGGGCCTTGAGCACCTTGACCTTCTCGTCACGGATGCTGTCGGCGGACAGGTCGGCCGGCGGGTCCATGGCGATCAGGCAAAGCAGTTGCAGCAGGTGATTCTGGATCATGTCCCGCAGTTGCCCGGCCTTGTCGAAGTAACCCCAGCGGCCTTCGATGCCGACCTGCTCGGCCACGGTGATTTCCACGTGGGAAATGTAGTTCTGGTTCCACTGGGTCTCGAACAGGCTGTTGGCGAAACGCAGGGCGATCAGGTTCTGGACGGTTTCTTTGCCCAGGTAATGGTCGATGCGGTACGTGCGGTTTTCCGGGAAAAACTGCGCGACGGCGTCGTTGACCTTGCGCGAAGATTCCAGGTCCGAGCCGATGGGTTTTTCCAGCACCACGCGGGTATTGTCCGCCAGGCCGACCTTGGACAGGTTTTCGCAGATTGCCCCATACACCGCCGCAGGCGTGGCGAAGTAGGCGATCAGGCGTTGCGCGGTGCCGGCTTTTTCAGCCAGGACCACGTAGTCATCGGCGTTCATGAAATCGACGTGAACATACGTCAGGCGCGCCAGGAAACGCTGGGCGATAGCCTCGTCCAGTTCCTTGCCGACGTAGTTGCGCAATTCCGTTTCAATATGCGCCAGGTGCTGTTGCTCGGAACCGGCTTCGCGGGCCAGGGCCAGGATGCGCGTGTCGTCGTGCAAGAGCCCGGCGCCATCGAGTTGATAGAGGGCAGGAAATAACTTGCGCAGCGCCAGATCACCCAACGCGCCAAACAGGGCAAAGGTGCAGGGTTCTACGGTTATCGAAGGCATGATGTTTGTTCTTTTATCAAGTTAAGCTACAAATACCTTTTTTCAAGGCATCACTCAAGGAAAAATGTAGTAATAACCACAACATTTTCCCGAAATACGCATTCCGAGTGGTGGTGTTCAGCTACCCTCAGTAGGATAGGCCACCGCAAAGAGCCACTCGTCGATTGATGACCGCCCTTTATTTGCATCGTCGCCCCAAGGAAAGACTGTATGGACCGCGTGCGAAATCTTCTGGAACAGATCCGGAACCGTCTCGAAGAATTGAACAAGGCCGAGAAAAAAGTCGCCGAGGTCATCCTGCTCAACCCGCAGCAGGCGACCCGCTTCTCGATCGCAGCCCTCGCCCAAGCCGCCTCGGTCAGTGAACCGACGGTCAACCGCTTCTGCCGCTCGTTTGGTGTCAGCGGTTACCCTGAACTTAAATTGCAGCTGGCGCAAAGCCTGGCCAGCGGTGCGGCGTATGTCAGTCGTGCAGTGGAGGCCGATGATGACCCCGAGGCCTACACCCAGAAGATCTTCGGCAGCGCCATTGCCTCTCTGGACAGCGCCTGCCAGGCCCTCGACCCGAACCTGATCAGCAAGGCCGTGGACCTGTTGATCCAGGCGCGCCAGATCCACTTCTTCGGCCTCGGCGCGTCGGCACCGGTAGCCATGGATGCGTTGCACAAATTTTTCCGCTTCAACCTGTCGGTGACTGCCCATGCCGACGTGCTGATGCAACGCATGATTGCCTCGGTGGCCCACACCGGCGAGCTGTTCGTGATCATCTCCTACACCGGGCGTACCCGCGAACTGGTGGAAGTGGCGCGTATCGCCCGGGAAAACGGCGCATCGGTGCTGGGTGTGACCGCCGAGAACTCACCGCTGGCCAAGGTCAGCACCGTGAGCCTGAACATTCCGCTGCCGGAAGACACCGACATCTATATGCCGATGACCTCGCGGATCATCCAACTGACGGTACTGGATGTACTGGCAACCGGCATGACCTTGCGCCGTGGCGTGGATTTCCAGCCGCATCTGCGCAAGATCAAAGAGAGCTTGAATGACAGCCGGTATCCGGTTGGAGATGAGTTCAACTGAGGCAGACAATGCCTCCAGCAGTCCCGGCCTCTTCGCGAGCAAGCCTGCTCCCACATTTTGACGAGTCCTACCTTGGAATGCGGTTCAAATGTGGGAGCGGGCTTGGTCGCGAAGACGCTATCAGCAACAGCGCTAAACCCCGGCCCTGGCCTGCAAACTCAAATGCGCCCTCTCCCCCGGCGCCAGGCTGGCCCCGGCCATTGCCGACTCCACGCACACAAACCCCGACGCCTCATTAAAACTGACGCCCAACAGCGGCCGACTGCCCGGGTGCCACACCACGGTGTCGGCGCTGTCGCCGGTGTCGATGCACAATTCGCGCTGCCAGGCGTGGTCCTTGAGCTGTAACTCGCCCTCATGCTGGAACACCCGCTGGCACCCGCCCTCCACGCGCAGTTCGCCTTCCTGCTGGCAAGCCTGGCGATTGAGCTGGTCATACCCTTGCGCCCCGTCGAGCCCAGACAGCGCTATCTCACCGACATTGCCAATACGCCAGTAAGCGTGCAAAGCATGGCTCAGTTGGCACGGCAGTTCATCCTGATGCTCGGTACTCAAGCGCAGTTCCAGGGTTTCGCCCAGGTGCGCGTGCAAGTCCACCTGCCAGTCGCACAACTGCAACTGCCAGTGCAGGCGCACGCCGTCGTCGTCGGTGCTGCTGTCGAGCAGTTTCCAGTCGATCAGCCGCGCCCAACCATGGGACGGCCACGCATTTTCGCTGGGATGCCGGCCATACCACGGCCAGCACACCGGCACGCCGCCACGAATAGCGCCGACTTGCGGCCACTTGGCCGCGCACCACAACCAGGGTTTCTGCCCACGAGGCTGAAAATGCAGCAATTGCGCGCCCTGGCGGCTGAATACCGCCTGGCACAGCGGATGGTCGATCACCAACACGTCACGCACCTGGAAGCGCTCCCAGGCGAATACCGGACGCTCGCGCAGGGACTTGAAAAAGCGTTGCAGTGGATGCTCATGCATGTGCCACGGTCCTGAATATCTTCACAGTGCAACCCAAAAAAAAGCGGATAGCCATGGCTATCCGCAAAATGCGCACAGAGAGGAAGAGCTTATCGCAACCGCGTTAGAACACCGACTGAATTTTCAGACCGGCGACCAAGGCGTTGTCGACTTTATCCACGCCGCCCGGATGAGTGACGTATTGCAGGTTGGGACGCACGGTCAGCCAGTTGGTGACGTGGAAGCCGTAGTTGATTTCGTAGTTGTATTCGGTGCTGCGCAGTGGCGCGTAACCGGCTTGGCTGTAATCGGTGAAACCGCCAGCCTCGTTCGCCAACTCAGCGTTTTTGCGCACGTCATCGTTGACGTGCAGACGAGCGGCACCAATCCCCACATCATCTTTTGGACGCGCGTCGAAAGGCCCTTTGTACACCAACATAATCGACTGGTAGTTATCGACGGTGTTGGTTTCCTTGTCGTGGAACGTGGCGTTGGCCGCGATATTCAGGCCGCGGGAAGCGTCGCCGTTATGGGTAGTGAGTTGCTGCTGCGCAACGAACCAGTAGCCTTTTTTGCTGCTGTGGGTGCGGTAAGCTGCGCCAGTGGTGGCCGCATCGTTACCGTTGACGTCTTCACGTACATCGGCAGCATCGGCGGCGCTTTTGTAGTAACCCACACGGTATTCGCCCGGCAGGTTATTGACCTTCGGCGACCAGACCAATTCCACCGGGATCACGGTGCCCTTGGTGCCACTGCCGCTGAGTTTGAAGCCGTTGCCGTGCTCCAACTGCGACGGGTTCTGATTGTATGCACCGATCTGCGCATACAGCTCAGGCGTGATGTTGTACTTCACGCGGATAGCGGCCTGGGCGACCGGCCAGTTGTACCAGGTGTTCACATAGTTACCGACCTGGGAGCCGCAGAACGACAGGTTCTGGAAGTCGCACGGGAAGGTGTTGAAGTCTTCGCCTTCACCGAAGTAACCGAGCTTCACGTCCAGCTTGTTGTCGAACATCTGGTGCTGAATCCAGAACTGGGTCAGACGCACCATGTGGCCACGGCCGTACACTTCTTGAGACGAGCTCAAGGTGCCGGCACGCGGATCACCGACACGGTCGTTGGAGATGTTCTGGCCATTACGGTTGGTCAACTGGATCTTCGCCTGGGTGTTATCCCAGCCCCACAGTTTTTGCAGGTCCAGTGCCACGCCCAGACCGAACTGGTCAGCGTAACGCGCCGTTTTGTCGTTGTTGTAGCCGCCGTGCAGGTTGCCACCGACTTCCCCAACGTAGTCAGCCTTGATGTCGATACCTTGCTCGATCAGCTTGGTTCGCTCGCCGCCCCAATCGCCGGTCATCCACTTGGAATCGGCGCTGAACGCATCGGCCGCCATCGCATTGGCGGACAAGACCAGGGCTGCCGCTGCTGACAGTTGGCAGATCAGCCGAGTGTTGTTGTGTTGCTTTTTCATCCCTACATCCTCGTCTTTATTGTTATTAAACTGTTTTTATCTAACGCGGTTCACTTTTTCTTTCAAAAACAACAGCTTATATTTTCATCGACCCTTGAACTGAGCCACGTTGTCGGCACGGTCCTGGGTGGGCAAAGACGCGGCAGTGCCCAGGCGCTCGCCGGTGTTGGCGTCGAACAGCAGCACCTTGGCCGGATCGAATTGCAGGGTCAGGGTCTCGCCCACCTGCGGTGCCAGATCGGGCGCCAGGCGGCAGCAGACCTTGGTGTCATTGAGCTGCACGAACACCAGGGTGTCCGGGCCGGTCGGCTCGGTGACCTGGACTTCGGCACGAATGCTCGACGAACCGTTGCCCTCACCCGTCGCCAGCACGATTTGCTCCGGGCGCAGGCCGAGGATCACGTCACGGTCTTCAAGGCCGGCATTGCTCATGCTCAGCGGCAGCTCGCAACGGGCCTGGCCGCTGTCGAGCAGGGCCACCAGGCGACCATCCTTGCGTTGCAGGCGCAGGGGGATGAAGTTCATCGGCGGCGAACCGATAAAACTCGCCACAAACAGGTTGGCCGGGTCGTTGTAGATCTCTTTCGGCGTGCCGAACTGCTGGATGATGCCGTCCTTCATCACCGCCACTTTGTCACCCAGGGTCATCGCTTCGATCTGGTCGTGGGTGACGTAGACGGTGGTGGTTTTCAGACGCTGGTGCATCAGTTTCATTTCGGTACGCATCTCGACGCGCAGCTTGGCATCGAGGTTGGACAGCGGTTCGTCGAACAGGTAGATCTTCGGCCGACGCGCCAGGGCGCGGCCCATGGCCACCCGTTGTTGCTGACCGCCGGAGAGTTGGCCCGGTTTGCGGTTGAGCAAGTGTTCGATCTGCAACAGCTTGGCCACCCGCGCCACTTCGGCGTCGATATCGGCTTGAGGCATCTTGCGAATCTTCAGGCCGAACTCGATGTTTTCACGCACGCTCATGGTCGGGTACAGCGCGTAGGACTGGAACACCATGGCGATGTCGCGATCCTTGGGGCTCATGCCGCTGACGTCCTGGTCGCCGATCATGATCGCGCCACCGGTGATGGTCTCAAGGCCCGCGATGCAGTTCATCAGCGTGGACTTGCCGCACCCCGACGGGCCGACCAGGATCAGGAACTCGCCTTCCTTGATCGACAGTTCGATGTTCTTCAAGGTGTCGGGCAGGCCGGCGCCATAGGTCTTGTTTACATTGCGAAGTTCAAGCGTAGCCATGATTACCCCTTGACCGCGCCGGCCGTGAGGCCGCGCACGAAATACTTGCCTGCGATCACATAGACCAGCAGGGTCGGCAGCCCGGCGATCATCGCCGCCGCCATATCCACGTTATATTCCTTGGCCCCGGTGCTGGTGTTGACCAGGTTGTTCAGCGCCACCGTGATGGGCTGCGAGTCGCCGCTGGAGAACACCACGCCGAACAGGAAGTCGTTCCAGATCTGGGTGAACTGCCAGATCAGGCAGACCATGATGATCGGCGTCGACATCGGCAGGATGATCAGACGGAAGATGGTGAAAAAACCTGCACCGTCCAGGCGCGCCGCCTTGATCAGCGCATCCGGAATGCTCACGTAGTAATTACGGAAAAACAGCGTAGTGAACGCCAGGCCGTAGACCACATGGATAAACACCAGGCCGGTGGTGGTGCTCGCCAGGCCCATTTTGCCCAGCGTGAACGAGGCCGGCAGCAGCACGGTCTGGAACGGCAGGAAGCAGCCGAACAACAGCAAACCGAAGAACAGTTGCGAACCACGGAAGCGCCAGAACGACAGCACATAACCATTCAACGCACCGATGGCGGTGGAAATCAGCACGGCCGGCACGGTGATCTTGATCGAGTTCCAGAAGTAGCCATCCACCGTGGCCCAGGCCTTGACCCAGCCGATGCCGGTGACCACGGTCGGCCAGCTCAACAGGTTGCCGGTGCTGATGTCTTCCGGGGTCTTGAAGCTGGTGAGCAACATCACCACCAGCGGCACCAGGTACAGCAGCACCGCGAGGATCAGCACCGCGTAGATTGCGATGCGGCTCAGGCTGATGGCAGGTTTTGCGGCAAGACTAGTCATTACGCTTGGTCCTCAGCTCGGAGTACAGGTACGGCACGATGATCGCGAGGATCGCACCGAGCATCAGGATTGCACTGGCCGAGCCCATGCCCATCTGGCCACGGCTGAAAGTGAACGAGTACATGAACATCGCCGGCAGGTCGGACGAGTAGCCAGGACCGCCAGCGGTCATCGCCGCCACCAAGTCGAAGCTCTTGATCGCGATGTGCGCCAGGATCATCACCGCACTGAAGAACACCGGACGCAGGCTTGGCAGCACCACGCTCCAGTAGATGCGCGGCAGGCTCGCGCCGTCGATCTGCGCGGCACGAATGATCGATTGATCCACACCCCGCAGGCCGGCCAGGAACATCGCCATGATGAAGCCGGAGGCTTGCCACACGGCAGCAATCACCAAGCAATAGACCACGCGATCCGGGTCGATCAGCCAGTCGAGACGGAAGCCTTCCCAGCCCCAGTCCCGCAGAAGTTTGTCCAGGCCCATGCCCGGGTTGAGCAGCCATTTCCAGGCCGTACCGGTGACGATCATCGAGAGCGCCATCGGGTACAGGTAAATGGTGCGGATAAAGCCTTCGCGGCGGATTTTCTGGTCGAGGAAAATCGCCAGCGTCACGCCGATCACCAAGGTGATACCGATGAACATCCCGCCGAACAGCGCCAGGTTCTTGCTCGCGACCCACCAGCGGTCGTTGTCGAACAACCGCTCGTACTGCGCAAGGCCCGCCCATTTGTAGCTGGGCAGGAACGTGGACGTGGTGAACGACAGCACGAACGTCCACAGGATGTAGCCGTAGAAGCCCACCAACACGATGAACATGCTCGGCGCCAGCACCAGTTTGGGTAGCCAGCGCTGCAGTGCATCGAACGGCGAGGCTTTGCTGAACACAGCAACAGAACTCATGGGGAAATCCAATACAAGGGAAAAGGACTACAGGAACATGCCGGGCGGGGGCCAGGGCTCCCCCACCCGGTCAACCGTTACTTGGCAGACTTGATCGCAGCGCCAAGTTTCTTGGCGGTATCGGCCGGGTCGGCTTTCGGGTCGTTGATGTAGTTGGTCACGACATCAAAGAACGCGCCTTGCACGGCCAGAGTGGTGGCCATGTTGTGCGCCATGCTTGGCTGCAGGCCGCCGGTCTTGGCGTCAGCCAGGAAGTCTTTGGCCGCAGTCTGGGCGCAGGAGTCGAAACCGTAGGATTCCATTTTGTTCAGCATGTCGTTACGCACAGGGATCGAACCCTTGTTGATGCTGAACACTTTCTGGAAGTTTTCACCCAGCACGACTTTGGCGATGTCCTGCTGACCGGCCGCTGTGCCTTTGTCTTTCTGCTTGAACACCGCCAGGGAGTCGATGTTGTAGGTGAAGGCTTTTTCAGTGCCTGGGAAGGCTACGCACTCGTAGTCTTTGCCGGCGACTTTCTTCGCGGCGGTCCACTCGGACTTGGCCCAGTCACCCATGATCTGCATGCCAGCCTTGCCGTTGATGACTTTGCCGGCTTCGAGGTTCCAGTCCTGGCCTTTGCCATCGACGTCCATGTAGGTCGCGACTTTCTTCAGCTCGGTCAGCGCCTTGACCATTTGCGGACCGGTCAACGCGCCGTTGTCCAGGTCAACCATGGCTTTCTTGTAGCCATCGGCACCCATCACCGAGAGAACGACCGCTTCGAACACGGTGCTGTCCTGCCACGGCTGGCCACCGTGGGCGAGCGCAATGAAGCCGGCGGCCTTGAGTTTGTCGCCGGCGGCGTAGAATTCTTCGAGGGTGGTCGGGTTCTTGGTGATACCGGCTTTCTTGAAGACTTCCGGGTTGATCCACAGCCAGTTCACGCGGTGGATGTTGACCGGTACGGCGACGTAGTCACCTTCGTACTTCACGGTGTCGGAGACTTTCTTATCGAGCAGGGAGTCCCATTTTTCTTCTTTGGCCACGTCTTTGAGGACGTCGGTGTCGAGCAGGCCGGTTGACGCCCATTCCTGGATGTCCGGGCCTTTGATCTGGGCTACGCCGGGTGGGTTGCCGGCAACCGCGCGGCTTTTCAGCACGGTCATGGCCGTGGCGCCACCGCCACCTGCGACAGCACCGTCTTTCCAGGTGAAGCCGTCTTTTTCAACTTGGGCCTTCAGGACATCTACAGCCGCTTTTTCACCGCCCGAGGTCCACCAATGCACAACTTCAACCGTGCCTTTCGAGTCGGCGGCAAATGCACTGAGGGGAAACAACGAGGCAATGGAAATAGCGACGGCGAGGCGATTAATCGCGTTCATCTGAGTACCTTTTCTTGTTGTTATGCATGCAAGTCTAGAGCTTGCGCTGCACGGAGTTTAAACAGGGATTTTTCAAGCGCAGGTAACAAAGGGACGCACAAATGTCACAACTCGGTGACATAGCACCCGCGACCCAATGCACTGGCCATGCTGGGCGCCAAGGGTAGCGTCGGCAGCAAGACCGCTTGCCAGGCGTGGTACAGGTCCGGTTTGCCACCCCAGATCTTGCTGCTGGGTTGGTTCTGCGGGCTGAGTTCGTGGTGCCAACTGCCGTGGATACGGTCGATGAAATGGGCGTCGCAAAACGCCCAGAAACGCCGATACCAGGTTTCGTAATGTGGATCGAAGGTGCGTTTTAACAGGGCCTGCGCGGCGGCGCTGGCTTCGGCGTGGGTCCAGTGCAGGCGTTCACGCACCACTGGGCGCTGGTTCCAGTCCAGGGTGTAAACGATGCCGGGGGCGCCATCCACGGCCCAGGCGTAGTCACAGGCGCTGGCGAACAGGCGCTTGGCGTCGGTCACCAGCCAGTCTGGCGTGGCCAGCCCGGCTTGCAGGCGTGCAGCCTCCAGGTGCAACACCAACCGCGCCCACTCGAAACCGTGGCCTGGGGTGATGCCATAGGGGCGGAAACCGTCTGCGGGGTTGTCTTCGTTGTAACCGAACAAGGGTGTCCACTGAGCGTCGAAATGCTCGATCACCATGAACCGGTTGCCGGCGGCGTGGGTGTGGATCACGCGCTCGACGATACGCAGCGCGCGGTCCAGCCAGCGTGTATCAGCGGTGACATCGGCCAGGGCCAGGAACGCTTCCGTCGCGTGCATGTTGCTGTTGGCGCCGCGATAGGCTTCGAGGCCGCTCCAGTCTTGGGCAAAGGATTCGAGCATGACGCCCTCCTCCTCGCTCCAGAAAAACTGCTCGATAATCTGGATGGCCTGGTTCAACAGGGCTTGTGCGCCGGGTGCGCGAGCAACCACCGCAGAGCTGGCGGCCAGGGCGACAAAGGCGTGCAGGTAGGCAGCCTTGCCGGTATTGCCATCCACGGCGTGGGGCGCGGCGAACCAGCCACCGTGCGCG
>NZ_JAKNRV010000168.1:0-10928 GCF_023072625.1 Pseudomonas emilianonis | reverse complement strand
CGGGGTCCCAGGCCACCACATCGAGGCCGTGGGCCAAGGCGCGGGACACCCAACCGCTGCCGATCACACCGCTGCCGAGGGCGGCGAAGGTTTTGATTTCTGTAATAAAACGCATGGCGACATTCCTGAATAATGGGGTGAACCCCTGTGGGAGGGGGCTTGCCCCCGATAGCGGTGTACCAGTCGATGCATTCGCTGCTGATCCACCGCTATCGGGAGCAAGTCGAATCGTCGCACCGCCCCTCCCACAGGTTTTGATCCGGTTTGGGCAGGGGGGGGTTAGGCGCGTTTTTTGAGGCCCATTTTTATGCGCCCTTCGGCCGGGGTCATGACCCGCGCGCCCAGGCGGCTGAGGATTTCACTGGCGCGTTCCACCAGTTGACCGTTGGTAGCCAATACGCCCTTGTCCAGCCACAGGTTGTCTTCCAGGCCGACCCGCACGTTGCCGCCCAGCAGCACCGCCTGCGCCGCCATCGGCATTTGCATGCGGCCGATGCCGAAGCCGGCCCACACCGCGTCGGCGGGCAGGTTGTCGACCATGGCTTTCATGGTGGTGGTGTCAGCCGGCGCGCCCCATGGGATGCCCAGGCACAGTTGGAACAGCGGGTCGTCGAGCAGGCCTTCCTTGATCATCTGCTTGGCGAACCACAAGTGGCCGGTGTCGAAGATTTCCAGCTCGGCCTTGACGCCCAGTTCCTGAATGCGTTTGGCGCCGGCCCGCAGTTGCGCCGGGGTCGACACGTAAATGGTGTCGCCATCGCCGAAGTTCAGCGTGCCGCAGTCCAGCGTGCAGATTTCCGGCAGCAGCGCTTCCACATGGGCCAGGCGGGTCAGCGGGCCGACCAGGTCGGTGCTGGGGCCGAATTCCATCGGGTTTTCGCCGCCGCCGATTTCCAAGTCGCCGCCCATGCCGGCGGTGAGGTTGACGATGATGTCGATGTCGGCCTCACGGATGCGCTCCATCACTTCGCGGTACAGGGCGACGTCGCGGCTGAACTTACCGGTCTCGGGGTTGCGCACATGGCAATGCACCACGGTGGCACCGGCCTTGGCGGCCTCCACGGCGGCGGCGGCGATTTGTTTGGGGGTGACCGGCACATGGGGGCTTCTGGCGCTTGTGTCGCCAGCACCGGTGAGTGCGCAGGTGATGATGACGTCATGGTTCATCGGGGAGGTTCCTTACAGGCGTGTGATTTCAAGGCGTAGGGCGCCGTTCGCGGTCAGGGACGACCGCGAAACGGTGAGTCAAATACAGTTATTTTCCGGTCAGTTGCAGGTTGGCAGCGGCCGGTTTGCCGTCGAAGGTGGTCACGCCTTCGAGCCAGCGCTGCTGGTCTTGCGGGTGGTCCTTGAGCCACTGCTTGGCGGACTCGAATGCGTCCTTGTGATCCAGCAACGGCTGCATCATTCGGCTCTCGTCGGCGGCGGTGAAGGTCAGGTTGGTCAGCAGCTTGTATACGTTGGGGCACTGCTCGGCGTAGGTCGGCGAGGTGACGCTCCACACGGTAGCCATGCCTTCGTTCGGGCCCAGGGCGTCTTCGCTGCCGGTGAGGTAGGTCATCGCCACGTTGACGTTCATCGGGTGCGGCGCCCAGCCGAAGAACACCACGGCTTCCTTGCGGCGTACCGCGCGGTCGACGGCGGCGAGCATGCCGGCTTCGCTGGACTCCACCAGCTGGAATTTGCCCAGGCCGAACTGGTTCTTGGCGATCATCGCCTTGATCTGGGTGTTGGCGCCCGAGCCCGGCTCGATACCGTAGAGCTTGCCGCCCAGTTCTTTTTCGAACTTGGCGATGTCGGCGAAGGTTTTCAGGCCTTTGTCCGCCAGATAAGTCGGCACCGCCAGCGTGGCGCGTGCGTCTTCCAGGCTCGGTTTGTCGAGGACCTTGACCTGCTTGGCGTCGACGAACGGGGCGATGGTCTGGGTCATCAGCGGGTTCCAGTAGCCGAGGAACAGGTCCAGGCGCTGGTCGCGGATACCGGCGAAGATGATTTGCTGGGACGCGCTGGTTTGTTTGGTCTTGTAGCCGAGGCCGTCGAGCAACACTTGGGTCATGGCGCTGGTGGCGATGACGTCGGTCCAGTTCACCACGCCCATGCGCACGTTCTGGCAGGAGGGCGCGTCGGCCGCGAGGACGCTGGTGCTCAAGATGGCGCTGGCGCTGAATGCGAGCACGCAGCGGCTGATCAGTCGGTTCATGGTGGTTCCCTCGGCAGGTCGTTATTGTGGGGGCCGGCGTCTTTATGCGCCGTGCGATCACGTTACGCAGCTTGAGGGGCGACAAAACGCACGGCGGCGACCGGCTCTTGCACTGCAGCGACCTGTGCTCTTGAATGGGCCGTTGAACTGGCGTATCACAGTGACCACGCTGGCGGTCCTACGAGAGCGCACCATGTCCCAGGATTTCTACTTTCTGCTGATGCCGGGGTTCTCGGCCATCGGCTTTATCTCTGCGCTCGAACCGCTGCGAGTGGCCAACCGCTTTCGTGGCGAGTTGTACCGCTGGCATGTATTGAGCGCCGATGGCGGCGCGGTGCTGGCGAGCAATGGCATGTCGGTCAACGCCGACGCCGCGCTGGAGCCGCTGAAAAAGGGCGCGACGCTGATGGTGGTCGCCGGTTTCGAACCGCTCAAATTCGCCACCCCGGCCCTCGAACACTGGCTGCGCCGCCTCGACTATGACGGCGTGACCCTTGGCGCCATCGACACCGGCGCCTGCATCCTGGCCGAAGCCGGGCTGCTCGACGGCCACCGTCTGACCCTGCACTGGGAAGCCATCGACGCGTTCAAGGAAGCGTATCCACAGCTGACGGTGACCCAGGAACTCTTCGAGATCGACCGCCGCCGCATCACCTGCGCCGGCGGCACCGCCTCCATCGACCTGATGCTCGACCTGATCAGCCAGGCCCATGGGCCCGAGTTGGCGATCCAGGTTTCCGAACAATTCGTGCTCGGGCGCATCCGCCCGCGCAAAGACCACCAGCGCATGCAGATCGTCACGCGCTACGGCATCAACAACAAGAAGTTGGTGCAGGTGATCGGCGAGATGGAACAACACACCGAGCCGCCGCTGAGCACCCTGGCCCTGGCCGAGGCGATCAAAGTGACGCGACGCCAATTGGAGCGGCTGTTTCGCCTGCATCTGAACGACACACCGAGCAACTTCTACCTCGGCCTGCGCCTGGAAAAAGCCCGGCAACTGCTGCGCCAGAGCGACATGAGCGTGCTGGAGGTGAGCCTGGCCTGCGGGTTTGAGTCGCCGTCGTATTTCACCCGCCGTTATCGGGCGCGGTTTGCCAAGTGTCCGCGGGAGGATCGGCGACGGGAGGTGGTTTGAACGTAGTGCCTACACGCGACAAAGATCACATGTGGGAGGGGGCTTGCTCCCGATAGCGGAGTGTCAGCCACTCATGTGCTGCTGATCCACCGCCATCGGGAGCAAGCTCCCTCCCACATTGGGTTTTCGGTGTGGCTTATTTCTTTATCAGCGCCGAACACGCTGCCTTGAAGGCTTCGAGCAACTGAAACACCCCTTCTCCTGTCAGCGACAACGATCAAATGTGGGAGGGGGCTTGCTCCCGATAGCGGAGTGTCAGCCACTCATGTGCCGCTGATCCACCGTCATCGGGAGCAAGCCCCCTCCCACATTGGGTTTTCGGTGTGGCTTATTTCTTTACCAGGGCCGCACACGCCGCCTTGAAGGCTTCGAGCAACTGAAACACCGCTTCTCCTGTCAGCGACAACGATCAAATGTGGGAGGGGGCTTGCTCCCGATAGCGGAGTGCCAGCCACTCATGTGCTGCTGATCCACCGTCATCGGGAGCAAGCCCCCTCCCACATTGGGTTTTCGGTGTGGCTTATTTCTTTACCAGGGCCGCACACGCCGCCTTGAAGGCTTCATGCTGGTACTTGTTCAGCGTCGTCGGCAGCTCAAAATTGTGCTTCTTGTTCTGCGCATTGAGGGTCTGCGGCGACAGCAGCGTCACTTCAACGCCGTCGAGCAACTGAAACACCCCTTCAATCTTGAACGTGGTCGGGCCACCGGCGAACTCGCCTTTCTTACTGCGCTTCTTGATGGCGATGCGTTCGATGGCGTTGTCCTGCACGAACGCCTTCACCTGGGCTGCGAAGGCTTTGACGTTGGCCGCTTCATCGTCGTCTTCAAGGGCGATTTTCTTGGTGGCCAGGGCGACGTGGGTCAGTGTTTGGTCGTCGAGGGAGGCAACGGCGAAGATGGCTTCGCTGCCTTTGATTTCGATGCCGCAGGTTTTCATGAATGGCCTTGGTTCAGATTGAAAGTGGCAAGGATTGTCGCTTATTCCTGCCCAATCGACTCCAAAAACTCCGACCGTTCATCACTCATCCGCGCCAGGCAATCGTTCAGCTCGATCGCATAAGGTTTGGTGCCGGTCACCGCCGGGAAGGTGTCCACTGCGCAATCGGCGTCGCGCAATTTTTCCCACTTCTGCTGGGCATCCTTCAGACGAGCGGTAATGTCCGCCAGTTGCGTCTTGTTGCTGCCATAGGTCGAACCCATGCGCTCCAACAGCCCTTGATAGTTATCCTTGAGCAGTTGTTCGGCGGTGGTTTTGTTGTAGGTGGCGCATTCCAGGGTTTGCTTGTCGTTTTCGATGCCGTCGCACGGCGTGCTGTCGGTGTCTTCGGCCGCGTGGACGCCGGTTGCGATGAGTGCCAAAGCCAGGAAAATTGATTTCATTGCGCCGTCTCATATCGGTTGATGCGCGAATTCTGGCCCAAGCGTAAGACAAAGAACAGCCGTCAGACAGACCTGTCATAGCGACCTTCGTCGCGGATTGACGCTTTCGGCAATTCCCCTGTCGTTTTTGCACCCGGTCCGGTCGGCCCCTCGGCATATGCTGACCCCAAAGCGCCGGCAGACGATTCGGCGCACGAATCGCCAACAAGGGGACGCCTGATGAGCCCAGCGCAATTGCACGCCGACAGCATCGTTATCGACGGGCTGATCATTGCCAAGTGGAACCGCGAGCTGTTCGAGGACATGCGCAAGGGCGGCCTGACCGCCGCCAACTGCACCGTGTCGGTGTGGGAAGGGTTCCAGGCCACGATCAATAACATCGTCGCCAGCCAGACCCTGATCCGCGAGAACAGCGATCTGGTGATCCCGGTGAAAACCACCGCCGACATCCGCAAAGCCAAGGAACAGGGCAAGACCGGCATCATCTTCGGCTTCCAGAATGCCCATGCGTTTGAAGACCAACTCGGCTACGTCGAGATCTTCAAGCAGCTCGGCGTCGGTGTGGTGCAGATGTGCTACAACACCCAAAATCTGGTCGGCACCGGTTGCTACGAACGTGATGGCGGGCTGTCGGGCTTCGGTCGCGAGATCGTCGGCGAGATGAACCGCGTCGGCATCATGTGCGACCTGTCCCACGTCGGCTCCAAGACCAGCGAAGAAGTCATCCTCGAATCGAAAAAACCGGTGTGCTACTCCCACTGCCTGCCCTCCGGGCTCAAGGAGCACCCGCGCAACAAGTCCGATGAGGAGCTGAAGTTCATTGCCGACCACGGCGGTTTTGTCGGCGTGACCATGTTCGCGCCGTTCCTCGCCAAGGGCATCGATTCGACCATCGACGACTATGCCGAAGCCATCGAATACACCATGAACATCGTCGGCGAAGACGCCATCGGCATCGGCACCGATTTCACCCAGGGCCATGGCCAGGATTTCTTCGAAATGCTGACCCATGACAAGGGCTACGCCCGCCGCCTGACCAGCTTCGGCAAGATCATCAACCCGCTGGGCATCCGCACCGTGGGCGAGTTCCCCAACCTCACCGAGACCCTGCTCAAGCGCGGCCACAGCGAACGCGTGGTGCGCAAGATCATGGGCGAGAACTGGGTCAACGTCTTGAAGGACGTTTGGGGCGAATAAGCCAAACACCCACGGGCAACACCACTACGAATTTTCTGGAGTTAAGTTTCCATGGCCAAGATCGCCCCGCAATTGCCTATCGAAGTCGACAGCGAAACCGGTGTCTGGACCTCCGACGCCCTGCCAATGCTGTACGTACCGCGCCATTTCTTCGTCAACAACCACATGGGCATCGAAGAAGTCCTCGGTGCCGACGCCTACGCCGAGATCCTCTACAAGGCCGGCTACAAATCCGCCTGGCACTGGTGTGAAAAAGAAGCCGAATGCCACGGCCTCGAAGGTGTGGCGGTGTTCGAGCACTACATGAAGCGCCTGTCGCAACGCGGCTGGGGCCTGTTCAAGATCCAGGACATCGACCTGGATAAAGGCACCGCCAGCGTCAAGCTCGAACACTCGGCGTTCGTCTACGTGTACGGCAAGGTCGGGCGCAAGGTCGACTACATGTTCACCGGCTGGTTTGCCGGCGCCATGGACCAGATTCTGCAAGCACGCGGCAGCCAGATTCGCACCGTGGCCGAACAAGTCTACGGCGGCTCCGAAGAGGGCTTTGATTCCGGCCTGTTCACCGTCAAGCCGTTGTAAGTCGAGGAACCCTGCCATGGCTTTCGAAGCAATGTTCGCGCCGATCCAGATCGGCAAACTGACCATCCGCAACCGCGTGCTCAGTACCGCCCACGCCGAGGTGTATGCCACCGACGGCGGCATGACCACCGACCGCTATGTGAAGTACTACGAAGAGAAAGCCAAGGGCGGGATCGGCCTGGCCATCTGCGGCGGTTCTTCCAGCGTGGCGATCGACAGCCCGCAAGGCTGGTGGAAATCGGTGAACCTGGCCGACGACCGGATCATCCCGCACTTCCAGAACCTGGCCGATGCCATGCACAAGCATGGCGCCAAGATCATGATCCAGATTACCCACATGGGCCGTCGCTCGCGTTGGGACGGCGAGCATTGGCCGACCCTGCTGTCGCCCTCGGGCATCCGTGAGCCGGTACACCGTGCGACCTGCAAGACCATCGAACCGGAAGAAATCTGGCGCGTGATCGGCAACTACGCCAGCGCGGCAGCGCGTGCGAAAGCCGGTGGCCTGGACGGCGTGGAACTGTCGGCGGTGCACCAGCACATGATCGACCAGTTCTGGAGCCCGAGGGTCAACAAGCGTACCGACGAATGGGGCGGCTGCTTTGAAAACCGCATGCGTTTCGGCCTTGAAGTGCTCAAGGCGGTGCGTGCCGAGGTGGGCCCGGACTTTTGCGTCGGTATCCGCCTGTGCGGCGACGAATTCCACCCGGACGGCTTGTCCCACGAGGACATGAAGCAGATCGCCAAGTACTACGACGACACCGGCATGCTCGACTTTATCGGCGTGGTCGGCTCGGGTTGCGATACGCACAACACCCTGGCCAACGTCATCCCGAACATGAGTTATCCACCGGAGCCGTTCCTGCATTTGGCGGCCGGGATCAAGGAAGTGGTCAAGGCCCCGGTGCTGCACGCGCAGAACATCAAGGACCCGAACCAGGCCACGCGCATCCTCGAAGGCGGCTATGTGGACATGGTCGGCATGACCCGCGCCCACATCGCCGACCCGCACCTGATCGCCAAGATCAAGATGGGCCAGATCGACCAGATCAAGCAGTGCGTCGGCGCCAACTATTGCATCGACCGCCAGTACCAGGGCCTGGATGTGCTGTGCATCCAGAACGCCGCCACTTCCCGTGAATACATGGGCGTGCCGCACATCATCGAGAAATCCACCGGGCCCAAGCGCAAGGTGGTGGTGGTCGGTGCCGGTCCCGCCGGGATGGAAGCCGCGCGCGTTGCCGCTGAACGTGGCCACGACGTGACCCTGTTCGAGAAAAAAGCCTTTATCGGTGGGCAAATCACCACCGCGTCCAAAGCGCCGCAGCGCGACCAGATCGCCGGGATCACCCGCTGGTTCCAACTGGAACTGGCGCGTTTGAACGTCGACCTGCGCCTGGGCGTGGCGGCGAATGCCGAAGCGATCCTCGACCTGCGCCCGGACGTGGTGGTGCTAGCGGTGGGCGGGCATCCGTTCCTGGAACAGAACGAACACTGGGGCGCGGCCGAAGGCCTGGTGGTCAGCAGTTGGGACGTGCTCGACGGCAAAGTGGCGCCGGGCAAGAACGTGCTGGTCTACGACACCATCTGCGAATTCACCGGCATGTCGGTGGCGGACTTCCTCGCGGACAAGGGCAGCCAGGTCGAGATCGTCACCGACGACATCAAGCCGGGCGTGGCCGTCGGCGGTACGTCGTTCCCGACTTACTACCGCAGCATGTACCCCAAGGAAGTGATCATGACCGGCGACATGATGCTGGAAAAGGTCTACCGCGAAGGCGACAAGCTGGTGGCGGTGCTGGAGAACGAATACACCGGCGCCAAAGAGGAGCGGGTGGTCGATCAGGTGGTCGTCGAGAACGGCGTGCGCCCGGATGAAGAGATCTACTACGCCCTCAAGCCCGGCTCGCGCAACAAGGGCCAGATGGACATCGAAGCGCTGTTCGCGATCAAGCCGCAACCGTGCCTGAGCGAAGCGGGCGAGGGCTATTTGCTGTTCCGCATCGGTGACTGTGTGGCGCAGCGCAATACCCACGCTGCGATCTATGACGCCCTGCGCTTGTGCAAGGATTTCTGACCCGACACCGAACCAATGTGTACCCGGTCTGAAAACGTGGGAGGGGGCTTGCCCCCGATAGCGGTGGGTCAGTTGATGGATGTTGTGGCTGACACACCGCCATCGGGGGCAAGCCCCCTCCCACATTTAGGGCCCGGTTTCACACTAGATCTGTGTGGTCTGTGGGAGCTTCACCATGTTGAATACTCTTCTTCCGATTCTGCTGTTTGCGGCCCTGGGCCTGGCCGTCCTGGGCGCACTGCGGCGAGCAGCCATGTGGCGTCGCGGCCGTGCGTCCAAGGTCGACCTGCTGGGCGGCCTGCTGGCCATGCCCAAGCGCTACATGGTCGACCTGCACCACGTGGTCGCCCGCGACAAATACATCGCCAACACCCACGTCGCCACGGCGCTGGGTTTTGTGCTGTCGGCGCTGCTGGCGATTCTGGTGCACGGTTTCGGCCTGCATAACCGCATCCTCGGCTATGCGCTGTTGCTGGCGTCGGTGCTGATGTTTGTCGGCGCCACGTTTGTCTACCTGCGTCGACGTAATCCTCCTGCGCGCCTGTCGAAAGGCCCGTGGATGCGCCTGCCGAAAAGCCTGATGGCGTTCGCAGTGAGCTTCTTCCTGGTGACCTTGCCGGTGGCCGGGATTCTGCCGGCGGACTTCGGCGGTTGGTTGCTGGCCGCGTTGCTGAGCGTGGGCGTGCTGTGGGGCGTGTCGGAAATGTTCTTCGGCATGACCTGGGGCGGGCCGATGAAGCACGCCTTCGCCGGTGCCTTGCACCTGGCCTGGCACCGCCGCGCCGAGCGCTTCGGCGGTGGCCGTTCCACCGGCTTGAAGCCGTTGGACCTGAACGATAAAAGCGCGCCCCTGGGCGTGGAAAAACCCAAGGATTTCACCTGGAACCAATTGCTCGGTTTTGACGCCTGCGTACAGTGCGGCAAGTGCGAAGCCGCCTGCCCGGCGTTCGCCGCCGGCCAGCCGCTGAACCCGAAAAAGCTGATTCAGGACATGGTCGTCGGCCTGGCCGGCGGCACCGATGCCAAGTTCGCCGGCAGCCCGTATCCTGGAAAACCGATCGGCGAACACAGCGGCAACCCGCACCAGCCAATCGTCAACGGCCTGGTGGACGCCGACACCCTCTGGTCGTGCACCACCTGCCGCGCCTGCGTGGAAGAGTGCCCGATGATGATCGAGCACGTGGACGCCATCGTCGACATGCGCCGCCACCTCACCCTGGAAAAAGGCACCACGCCGAACAAGGGCGCCGAAGTCCTCGAAAACCTGATCGCCACCGACAACCCCGGCGGCTTCGCACCGGGCGGCCGGCTGAACTGGGCGGCGGATTTGAACCTGCCGTTGCTCAGCGAAAAGGGCAGTTGCGAGGTACTGTTCTGGGTCGGCGACGGCGCCTTCGACATGCGCAACCAACGCACCCTGCGCGCCTTCGTCAAAGTGCTGAAAGCGGCCAAGGTCGACTTCGCTGTGCTCGGCCTGGAAGAACGCGACAGCGGCGACGTCGCCCGCCGTTTGGGCGATGAAGCGACCTTCCAACTCCTGGCCACGCGCAATATCCAGACCCTGGCCAAGTACAGCTTCACGCGCATCGTCACCTGCGATCCGCACAGTTTCCATGTGCTGAAAAACGAATACGGCGCCTTCAACGGTGACTATGTCGTACAGCACCACAGCACCTTCATGGCCGAGCTGATCGGCGACGGCGCGTTGAACCTGGGCCAGCACAAAGGCAACAGCGTGACCTATCACGACCCGTGCTACCTGGGCCGCTACAACGGCGAATACGAGGCCCCGCGCCAGGTGCTGCGTGCGTTGGGTATCGAGGTCAAGGAAATGCAACGCTCGGGCTTCCGTTCACGCTGCTGTGGCGGCGGCGGCGGCGCGCCGATCACCGACATTCCCGGCAAGCAACGTATCCCCGATATGCGCATGGACGACATCCGCGAAACCGGCGCCGAGCTGGTGGCCGTGGGCTGCCCGCAATGCACCGCGATGCTCGAAGGCGTGGTCGAACCGCGTCCACTGATCAAAGACATCGCCGAGCTGGTGGCCGATGCGTTGCTCGACGACGCCGCGCCTGCCAAATCACCGATCAAACGTGAACCCGCGGAGGTGCACTGATGAGCGACATTATCCGCCGCGACCCACGCGCCGAATGGATCGCCCGTAACCGCCTGCACCCGCTGCATGCGGCGATGCAGCCGGCGCAACACAGTTGGATGGGGCCCAACGGCGTCATCCGCAAAAACCTCCACGGTGTCGGTTTTATCGGCCCCAACGGCATCAAACGCATCGACCGCAGCGGCGCCCAACAAGGCGGCGCGGCGAAGCGCACGGCGGCAGTGGACGTGCAGTT
>NZ_JAKNRV010000167.1:0-10984 GCF_023072625.1 Pseudomonas emilianonis | reverse complement strand
GTTTTTCGACACGCCGGCTTTTTCCAACTGCTTTGGCCACAGGTGGCGTTTGGCGATGGCGACTTTCTCTTCGGTGATATAGCCCGACAGGCGAATCACTTCCATGCGGTCCAGCAAGGGGCCGGGGTCTTTTCGGCAGGCGCTGCAGCGGGCGCCGCTTCGACAACCGGGGTGGCCGGGGCAGGTGGCGGTTCGAGCGGCTCAGCCGGCTTGGCGCCGACCATGTCGAATAGCAGGGGAATCTGCACGTCGCCATTGACGGTTTCCGTCAGCAGCGGCGGTTGGAGGTTGTCATCACCCAGTAACTGACGGATCGACTCCAGGTCGTCCAACAGGTGGTCGTCTTTTTTTATCGTATTCGGGGTGTCCATCATGCACTCAAAGTCGTTGTAGCCGGTGATCCTGCAAAGGATAGCCCTGTTCGCGATAGAAACGGAAACTCTCCCGCGCGGCCTGACGAATAGCCGGATCTTCCACCACCACTTCGGCCACACGGGCGAACGCCTTGGCAAAGGCCGGGACTTTCAGGTCGAGGTTGACCAGCAGGTCATGGTGATCGCCGCAGCTGTCGCCCACACCCAGGACCACCTGGCCTTCGGGTTCAGCTTCTGCGGGGCCGTGGGGCACGAAACTTTCGCCCTTGAAGCGCCACAGGCGGGCGTCGAGCTCGTCGCGCTGGGCGGCATCGCTGCAATGCAGGTAGATGCGGTGGCCCATGCGCCAGGCTTTTTCGGTGAGTTTGCAGGCAAAGTCCAGGCGCGCGAGCGGGTCGGCGCTGGGCAATATATAGAAGTCGACTTGGGTCATTGCGGTTCCTGGAGCCCGAGGCGGCTGTAGCGCCGCCCCGGGGTCACGGTTTTCAGGCCTTGGCGCGATCCAGCAGGTACTGGGTCAGCAGTGGCACCGGACGGCCGGTGGCACCCTTGTCCTTGCCGCCGCTGGTCCAGGCGGTGCCGGCGATGTCCAGGTGTGCCCAGTTGAAGTTCTTGGCGAAGCGCGACAGGAAGCAGGCCGCAGTGATGGTGCCGGCTTTCGGGCCGCCGATGTTGGCGATGTCGGCGAACGGGCTGTCCAGTTGTTCCTGGTACTCGTCGAACAGCGGCAGTTGCCAGGCGCGGTCGTCGGCGGCCTTGCCGGCGCTGAGCAGTTGCTCGATCAGTTCGTCGTTGTTGCCCAGCAGGCCCGAAGTGTGGGAACCGAGGGCGACGATGCAGGCGCCGGTCAGGGTGGCGATGTCGATCACTGCCTGTGGCTTGAAGCGTTCGGCGTAGGTCAGGGCATCGCACAGCACCAGGCGGCCTTCGGCGTCGGTGTTGAGGATCTCGACGGTCTGGCCACTGAGGGTGGTGACGATATCGCCCGGACGGGCCGCGCCGCCGCTCGGCATGTTCTCGGCGCAGGCCAGGATGCACACCAGGTTGATCGGCAGCTTGAGCTCCAGTACCGCACGCAGGGTGCCGAACACGCTGGCGGCACCGCCCATGTCGTACTTCATCTCATCCATGCCGGCACCTGGCTTGAGGCTGATGCCGCCGGTGTCGAAGGTGATGCCTTTACCAACTAGCGCGTAAGGCTTCTCGGCCTTCTTGCCGCCGTTGTATTGCATCACGATCAGGCGTGGCGGCTGATCGCTGCCCTGGCCGACCGCGTAGAACGAGCCCATGCCCAGTTCCTTGATCTTCTTCTCATCCAGGACTTCGACTTTCAGGCTCTTGAATTCCTTGCCCAGCGCCTTGGCCTGCTCGCCCAGGTAGGTCGGGTGGCAAATGTTCGGCGGCATGTTGCCGAGGTCACGGGTGAACGACATGCCGGCGGCGATAGCCTGGGCGTGGGTCACAGCGCGTTCGACTTCAGCCTGGGCGGCCTTGATGGTCAGCAGGGTGACTTTCTTCAGGGCGCGCGGTTCGGCTTTCTGGCTCTTGAACTCGTCGAAGACGTAGCCGCCGTCGAGCAGGCTTTCGGCCAGCAGGCGGGTCTTGCCGTAGCTGTCGCGGCCTTTGACCACGATTTCATCGAGTGCCAGCGCTGCATCGCTGCCGCCCAGGCCCTTGAGGGTGGTGAGAATGCCGCTGATGATCTTGCGGAACGGGCGGTCGCCGAGTTCGGCGTCCTTGCCCACGCCCACCAGCAACACACGCTCGGCCTTGAGGTTGGGCAGGCTTTGCAGCAGCAGGCTCTGGCCGACTTTGCCGGCCAGGTCGCCGCGCTTGAGGACCGCGCTGATGGCGCCGCCGCTCAGTTCGTCGAGTTGTTGGGCGGCAACGCCGAGCTTGCGGCCTTCGCCGACAGCGACCACGAGGGTGGCGGTTTTCAACGTTTCGGGGCTAACGCTTTTTACAACCAATTCCATGTTCGGGTCCCTTATAAAGGTCTGTGAGCCTGGAGTCTGTGTGCTCCGGCTTTAAAGCCTGGCAGCCGTGTAAACCGCCAGCGACAAAGCCCGCAGTTTGAACCTCGCTGGCGGAGCCTGACAACCCTTGCCGCACGCTTTGTGTACGCGCATGAGTAAGCTCCGTGACAGGCGCGGTCAATCACAGGATAATGCGCCATCTTTTTAGCCGGCCTGTTTAAACGGGCCGACTCGTTATGCTTGCTTGTTTGGCCGCCTTAGCCTGACAACCCTGGAGTGTCTGGTTTGATCGTCTTCCGTTATCTGTCCCGCGAAGTCCTGTTGACCCTGAGTGCCGTGAGCGCGGTATTGCTGGTCATCATCATGAGTGGTCGTTTCGTCAAATACCTGGCCCAGGCTGCTTCCGGTGCCCTGGACCCCGGCTCACTGTTCCTCATCATGGGCTTTCGTCTGCCGGGCTTTTTGCAACTGATCCTGCCGTTGGGCCTGTTCCTCGGGATTCTGCTGGCCTATGGCCGGTTGTACCTTGAAAGCGAAATGACCGTGCTCTCGGCCACCGGCATGAGCCAGCAACGCCTGCTGGGCATGACCATGATCCCGGCCGCCGGCGTGGCGCTGATCGTCGCCTGGCTGAGCCTGAGCCTGGCCCCCCAGGGCGCCATGCAGTTCGAACTGGTGCTGAACAAACAGGACGCCATGACCGAGTTCGACACCCTCGAACCGGGCCGCTTCCAGGCACTCAGTGACGGTACGCGGGTGACCTACACCGAAACTCTCACTGACGACCGCGCCAACCTCGGCGGGGTGTTCATCTCCGAGAAACGCCTGGGGCAGGACAAGAAAGACCGTGGCATCTCCGTCCTGGTCGCCGATTCCGGGCGCCAGGAAGTGCGCCCCGACGGCAGCCGCTACCTGATCCTGGAAAACGGCTATCGTTATGACGGCAGTCCCGGCCAGGCCGATTACCGCGCCATCAAGTACGACACCTATGGCGTGATGCTCGCCCGCCCGGACATCAGCAACGAGGTCACCGACCGCGATGCGATCCCGACCCAGGCGCTGTTGGGCAGCACGGAGTTGCGCTCCATCGCCGAGCTGCAATGGCGTATTTCCCTGCCGTTGCTGGTGTTCATCGTGACCCTGATGGCCGTGCCGTTGTCCCGCGTCAACCCGCGCCAGGGCCGCTTCCTCAAGCTGCTGCCGGCGATCCTGCTGTACATGGCCTACCTGACCATCCTGATCTCCGCCCGTGGCTCCCTGGAAAAGGGCAAGCTGTCACCGACGCTGGGCCTGTGGTGGGTACACGGGATCTTCCTGATGATCGGCCTCGGGCTGCTCTATTGGGAACCTATACGTCTGAAAATGAAGAGCCGTCTTGGCCAGAAGGAGTTGGCTCGTGGCTAAGCTCGATCGCTACATTGGTAGCAGCGTACTGATCGCCATCCTGGCGGTGTTGGGCATCATTCTCGGGTTGGCGTCGTTGTTCGCCTTTATCGATGAAGTGGGTAACGTCACCGACACGTATACCGTGTGGGACGTGCTGAGCTACGTGGCATTGACCGCGCCGCGTCGTCTCTACGACATGATGCCGATGGCTGCGCTGATCGGCTGCCTGATCGGCCTCGGCAGCCTGGCCAGCAACAGCGAACTGACCATCATGCGCGCCGCCGGTGTTTCCATCGGCCGTATCGTCTGGGCGGTGATGAAGCCCATGTTGCTGCTGATGATGTGCAGCGTGCTGATCGGTGAATACGTCGCACCGCCGGCCGAATCCACCGCCCAGGCCAATCGCGCCCTGGCCCAGGGCTCGGGCGATGCCCAGAGCGCCAGGCATGGCTTGTGGCACCGCCAGGGTGACGAGTTCATCCACATCAACGCCGTGCAGCCGGGCGGCCTGTTGGTGGGGGTCACTCGCTACACGTTCGACAAAGAACGCCACATGTTGTCCTCCAGTTTCGCCAAGCGCGCCCAATACAGCGCCGAGCAATGGCAACTGACCGACGTCACCACCACCTACTTCCGCAATGTCGGCCAGGGCACCAAGGCCAGCACCGAAGTGATCAATGTGCCGACCGAGCAATGGGACATCGCCCTGAAGCCGGAACTGCTCAATACGGTAGTGATGATCCCGGAAAGCCTGCCGATCTCCGGGCTGTGGAGCTATATCCACTACCTCAAGGATCAAGGCTTGAGCAACGGTCGCTACTGGCTGGCGTTCTGGGTCAAGGTGCTGCAACCGGTGGTCACCGCCGCGCTGGTGCTGATGGCGATCTCGTTTATCTTCGGCCCGTTGCGCTCCGTAACCCTCGGTCAGCGGGTCTTTACCGGCGTGCTGGTGGGCTTTGCCTTCCGTATTGCCCAGGATTTGCTGGGCCCGTCGAGCCTGGTGTTCGGCTTCTCGCCGTTGTTTGCGGTGCTGGTGCCGACCGCTATATGCGCCCTGGCCGGGTTCTGGCTGTTGCGCCGCGCCGGGTGATCGTGCGCTTATGAACAAAAAATGCCCCGTTCGAGAGATCGGGGCATTTTTGTTCTGGTCAGCAAAGATGACGCCTGGCCCGAGCATCAGGTACAATTCCCGGCTATTTTTCAGCGGGCAGTCTGCCTGCAGCCTTTTTGAGTGTTGATCCGTGAGTGATTTGAGTCATATCCGCAATTTCTCCATCATCGCCCACATTGACCATGGCAAGTCGACGCTGGCCGATCGATTCATCCAGATGTGCGGCGGCCTTGCCGAGCGTGAAATGGAAGCCCAGGTGCTGGACTCCATGGACCTCGAGCGCGAGCGCGGGATCACCATCAAGGCCCACAGCGTTACCCTGTACTACACCGCCAAAGACGGTATCAAGTACCAGCTGAACTTCATTGACACCCCCGGCCACGTCGACTTCACCTATGAGGTCAGCCGTTCCCTGGCGGCCTGTGAAGGCGCGCTGCTGGTGGTGGACGCGGGGCAGGGTGTTGAAGCCCAGTCCGTGGCCAACTGCTACACCGCCATCGAGCAAGGCCTGGAAGTCATGCCGGTGCTGAACAAGATCGACCTGCCGCAGGCCGATCCGGACCGAGTGAAGGAAGAAATCGAAAAAATCATCGGCATTGACGCCACCGACGCCGTCGAGTGCAGCGCCAAGACCGGCCAGGGCGTCGACGAAGTGCTCGAACGCCTGGTGAAAACCATTCCCGCCCCAACCGGCAACTACGAAGATCCGCTGCAAGCGTTGATCATCGACTCCTGGTTCGACAACTACCTGGGGGTTGTCTCCCTGGTACGCGTGCGCCACGGCCGTGTGAAGAAGGGCGACAAGATCCTGGTCAAATCCACCGGCAAGATCCACCTGGTGGACAGCGTCGGTGTGTTCAACCCGAAACACACCGCCACCGTTGATCTGAAAGCCGGTGAAGTCGGCTTCATCATCGCCGGCATCAAGGACATTCACGGTGCGCCGGTGGGTGACACCCTGACCTTGAGTTCCACCCCTGACGTCGACGTGCTGCCGGGCTTCAAACGCATCCAGCCGCAGGTGTACGCCGGCCTGTTCCCGGTCAGCTCCGACGACTTCGAAGACTTCCGCGAAGCCCTGCAAAAGCTGACCCTCAACGACTCGTCGTTGCAGTACACCCCGGAAAGCTCCGACGCCCTGGGCTTCGGCTTCCGTTGCGGGTTCCTCGGCATGCTGCACATGGAGATCATCCAGGAGCGCCTTGAGCGCGAATACGACCTGGACCTGATCACCACCGCGCCAACCGTTATTTTTGAGTTGTTACTCAAAACCGGTGAAACGATTTACGTCGACAACCCCTCCAAGCTCCCAGACCTGTCTTCCATCGAAGACATGCGCGAGCCGATCGTGCGCGCCAATATTCTTGTGCCGCAGGAGCACCTGGGCAACGTCATTACCCTATGTATCGAGAAGCGTGGCATACAGCACGACATGCTGTTCCTCGGGACCCAGGTGCAAGTGACCTACGATTTGCCGATGAACGAAGTGGTCCTGGACTTCTTCGACCGTCTCAAATCGACCAGTCGCGGCTATGCTTCGCTGGATTACCACTTCGATCGTTACCAGTCGGCTAATCTGGTGAAGCTGGATGTGCTGATCAACGGCGACAAGGTCGATGCCCTGGCACTGATCGTGCACAAGGACAACGCGCACTACAAAGGTCGACAGTTGACCGAGAAGATGAAAGAACTGATTCCGCGCCAGATGTTCGACGTCGCGATCCAGGCCGCCATTGGCGGGCAGATCATTGCGCGGACTTCCGTCAAGGCACTCAGAAAGAACGTACTGGCCAAATGCTACGGTGGCGACGTCAGCCGTAAGCGCAAGCTGCTTGAGAAGCAAAAGGCCGGTAAAAAACGCATGAAGCAAGTGGGCAACGTGGAAATTCCACAAGAAGCCTTCCTTGCGGTGCTCAGGTTGGATAGTTAGGTCCTATGTCGCTAAATTTCCCGCTGTTGCTGGTCATCGCCGTTGCCGTTTGCGGACTCCTGGCGTTGCTCGATCTGGTGTTCTTCGCCCCGCGTCGGCGGGCGGCTATCGCGTCCTATCAGGGCAGCGTCAGCCAGCCCGATGTCGTGGTGATCGAGAAGCTGAACAAAGAGCCTTTGCTGGTTGAATACGGCAAATCGTTCTTCCCGGTGCTGTTCATCGTGCTGGTGCTGCGTTCGTTCCTGGTGGAGCCGTTCCAGATTCCGTCGGGGTCGATGAAGCCGACCCTGGACGTGGGCGACTTCATCCTGGTGAACAAGTTTTCCTACGGGATTCGCTTGCCGGTGATCGACAAAAAAGTCATCGAGATCGGCGACCCGCAGCGCGGCGATGTGATGGTGTTTCGCTACCCGAGCGATCCGAACGTCAACTACATCAAACGTGTGGTCGGCCTGCCGGGTGACGTGATTCGCTACACCAGCGACAAGCGCCTGTTCATCAACGGTGAGTTGGTGGCCGAGAAGCTACTGGGTGCCGAACCGAACACCCTGGGCAGCGCCGAGCTGTATCAGGAAAAACTCGGTGCGGTGGAGCACGAAATCCGCAAGGAAATGAGTCGCTACCGCGCAATGCCTGATGGCGAATGGAAAGTGCCGGCCGGGCACTATTTCATGATGGGCGACAACCGCGACAACTCCAACGACAGCCGCTATTGGGATGATCCAACCATTCCCAAGGACCTGCTGGGCATGGTTCCCGACCAGAATATCGTCGGCAAGGCCTTCGCGGTCTGGATGAGCTGGCCGGAACCCAAACTCAGCCACCTGCCGAACTTCTCGCGGGTCGGGCTGATCAAGTAATACAGACGGCGCTGTGATCACAGCGCCGAATGCTTTTTTGGGGCTTGGACAATCTCCAGCCTCATGCAGCGCCAACCAGGATTTGAATTTGAACACTGCGTCAATCGTCGATGGCCGCCGGTGCCACCAAACAGATATGGGTAAACCGTGAGCGTTTCTCTAAGTCGTCTCGAGCACCTGCTCGGCTACACCTTCAAAGACCAGGAACTGATGGTCCTTGCTCTCACACACCGCAGTTTTGCAGGGCGTAACAACGAACGCCTGGAATTCCTCGGTGATGCCATCCTCAATTTCGTCGCCGGTGAAGCCCTGTTCGAGCGCTTCCCGCAAGCCCGTGAAGGCCAGCTGTCGCGTTTGCGTGCGCGGTTGGTGAAGGGCGAGACCCTGGCCGTGCTGGCCCGTGGCTTTGGCCTGGGCGAGTACCTGCGCCTGGGCTCCGGTGAGTTGAAGAGCGGCGGTTTCCGTCGTGAGTCGATCCTGGCCGACGCGCTTGAAGCGCTGATCGGCGCCATCTATCTGGATGCGGGCATGGAAGCGGCCAAGGCGCGCGTCACCGCCTGGCTGACGTCCGAGATCGAAAGCCTGACCCTGGTCGACACCAACAAAGATCCCAAGACCCGCCTGCAGGAATTCCTGCAGTCCCGCGGGTGCGAACTGCCACGCTACGAAGTGGTGGATATCCAGGGTGAGCCACATTGCCGCGTATTTTTCGTGGAATGTGAAATCACCTTATTGAATGAAAAAAGCCGAGGTCAGGGTGTGAGCCGTCGTATTGCCGAACAGGTAGCGGCCGCTGCAGCACTGATTGCCCTGGGCGTGGAGAATGGCCATGACTGATTCAACCGCAACACGCTGTGGCTATGTTGCCATCGTCGGCCGTCCCAACGTGGGCAAGTCCACGCTGCTCAACCACATCCTCGGCCAGAAGCTCGCGATCACCTCGCGCAAGCCGCAGACTACCCGCCACAACATGCTGGGCATCAAGACCGAAGGCACCGTGCAAGCGGTCTACGTCGACACCCCGGGCATGCACAAAGGCGGCGAGAAAGCCCTGAACCGCTACATGAACAAGACCGCCTCGGCTGCGTTGAAAGACGTCGACGTGGTGATCTTCGTGGTCGACCGCACCAAGTGGACCGACGAAGACCAGATGGTTCTCGAGCGCGTGCAGTACGTCACCGGCCCGTTGATCGTCGCGCTGAACAAGACCGACCGCATCGAAGACAAAGCCGAGCTGATGCCGCACCTGAGCTGGCTGCAGGAACAACTGCCGAATGCCCAGATCATGCCGATCTCGGCCCAGCACGGGCACAACCTCGAAGCCCTGGAGCGCGTGATTGCCGGCTACCTGCCGGAGAACGAGCACTTCTTCCCGGAAGACCAGATCACCGACCGCAGCAGCCGTTTCCTCGCCGCCGAATTGGTGCGTGAGAAAATCATGCGCCAGATGGGCGCCGAGCTGCCGTACCAGATCACCGTCGAAATCGAAGAGTTCAAGCAACAGGGCAAGACCCTGCATATCCATGCGCTGATTCTCGTCGAACGTGACGGCCAGAAAAAAATCATCATTGGCGACAAGGGCGAACGCATCAAGCGCATCGGCACTGAAGCGCGCAAGGACATGGAATTGCTGTTCGATTCCAAGATCATGCTGAACCTGTGGGTGAAGGTGAAGGGTGGCTGGTCCGATGATGAGCGCGCATTGCGCTCCCTGGGTTACGGCGACCTGTAAGGACTCGAATCCACCGCAGGGCTATAAATGTGGGAGGGGGCTTGCCCCCGATAGCAGAGTGTCAGTCACTAAATATTTTGACTGAGCCACCGCCATCGGGGGCAAGCCCCCTCCCACATTAGGTTGGTGTTGTTTTCACTAGTGCATTCCAGCAACGAGAACCCATGTCCTCAACCCCGCCTCCCAGCCAACCCGCCTATGTGCTGCACAGCCGCGCCTACCGCGAGACCAGCGCGTTGGTGGACTTCCTCACGCCCCAGGGGCGCCTGCGCGCGGTGTTGCGCCGCAGCCACCCGGCCGCCGTGTCAACGCAACTGGAACTGGGCGACCTGTGCTTCAGCCCGGTGCGCGGCGTGGTCAGCATCGACAATCAGGAATTCACCCTCACCGTTTCCGAAAGCCGCCTGCTCGAGGCCTTGCTGCGCCAGCCCGGCGAACCCCTGGATAAACAGGAACTGGCGCAGATCGCCCTCGGCCGCAAGCTGACCCTCTATGATCGCAGCCTCGACATGCACGTCAGCAACCTGCGCAAAAAGATCGGCCCGCACCCGGATGGCCGGCCACGGATCGTGGCGTTGCGCAGCCGCGGCTACTACTACAGCCTATAAGGCAGTTACAAGCTGCAAGCCTCAAGCTGAAAGCAAACGCTCTTCACTTGCTGCTTGTAGCTAAAAGCTTGCAACGGCCGCCCCCCCCCTTACCAAACCTTTACCCTCCCCTGACCGCCGCTGACCTTGATCTCCGTAATCTACTCACATCCGGACTCACCGGAATAGAGACAGGAGAATCACCATGCGCAAGACCCTAATCGCCCTGATGTTCGCCGCAGCCCTGCCCACCGTGGCCATGGCAGCAATGCCTGAAGGCCCAGGCCCGATGGGCGGCCCTGAAGGCCACATGATGGGTGGCCCAGGCTTTGACGGTGAACACGGTCCGCGTGGCAAAGGTGGCCCGTTCAGCCAGCTGGATTTGAGCAAGGAACAACGCCAGCAGATCGGCAAGCTGATGGGCGACCAATGGCACGCTCGCAAAGACCTGGTCAAAAAGTACCTGGACAAACTCCCGGCCGCTGACCAGAAAGCCATGCAGGATGAAATCGCCGCCGGCAGGCAGAAAACCCAGGCCGACATCCGTGCCGTGCTCAAGCCTGACCAGCAGAAGAAATTCGACGAGATCGTCAAGAAGCAAGAACAACGCCGCGCCGAGTGGAAGGAATTCCAGGCATGGAAAGCGCAGCAGCCGCAAAAAGCGCAATAATGTTCTAGCTTCACTGCCCCAGCCCAGCGGTTCGCGCCGCTGGGCTTTTCCTGTTTGAGGGTTTCCTGTGCGTTCATTGTTCTGGCGTATCCTGGCCAGTTTCTGGCTGGCCATCGCCTTGGTTGCCGGGCTGTCGATCCTGCTTGGGCATATGCTCAACCAGGACGCCTGGATTCTCAGCCGCCATCCCGGCCTCAATAACCTGGCCCAAGAGTGGACCCAACTCTACGAAGCCCAGGGCGAGGACGCCGCGCAGGACTTGCTGCAACAGCGCAAGCGCCAGTACCACATTGACGTGCAAGTACTCAACGAAAGCGGCGAGCCCGTGGTGCGCGGCACCTTCCCGCGCCGCGCCGCC
>NZ_JAKNRV010000166.1:0-11025 GCF_023072625.1 Pseudomonas emilianonis | reverse complement strand
ACAGCTGCTTCCAATGGCTGATGTCGACCATCGACCAGTTCCGCGACGCCTGGCCCGAAGTCGAGCTGGACCTGGCGTCCGGTTTCGCCTTCGCCCCGCTGCCGGCCCTGGCCCGTGGCGACCTGGACCTGGTGGTCACCTCCGACCCGCTGGAGCTGCCGGGCATCACGTATGTGCCGCTGTTCACCTACGAAGCCATGCTGGCCGTGGCCAACCAGCACCCGCTGGCGAACAAGTCGTACATCGTGCCGCAAGACCTGCTCAGCGAAACCCTGATCACCTACCCGGTGGAACGCGACCGCCTGGACATTTTCACGCGGTTCCTCGAACCCGCCGATGTGGAACCGGCCCAGGTGCGCACCTCGGAGCTGACAGTGATGATGATGCAACTGGTCGCCAGCGGTCGTGGCGTGTGCGGCATGCCGCATTGGGCGCTGCATGAATACAGCTCGCGCGGTTACGTCAAGGCCAAGCGCCTGGGTGAAAAAGGCCTGTTTGCGACGCTGTATGCGGGGATTCGTGCAGACATGCTGGACGCGCCCTACATGCGCGACTTTCTGCTCACGGCCAAGGACACGTCGTTTTCCACATTGGATGGGGTCAGCGCAGTGCGTTGAGGGACGCACGGCTCAGTCCTTTGAGCGCGCCAATCAGGCGGTGGTGGTCAGCGATTGGCGATAAAACGGCAGGATCAGCTCACGCGTCAAGGGCGCCAAGTGCAGGCCGCCGTCACCGGCAGGGTCGATCCAGCGCACTTCTTCGATCTCGGCCGCCGGCGTAACCGGCACATCGATCTGCACCTGGAACAGTTCAGCCTGCACCGTGAAGCCCGGTTCGTTGGCGGCCGGGGCCGAGAAGCGGCCGAGGTAGACCGCCTGGCTCGGGTCGATGCGCAAGTTCAGTTCTTCGTGCAGCTCACGGGCCAGCGCCTCGACCGGTTGTTCACCGGCATCGATCTTGCCGCCAGGCTGCATGAACGCCTGGGTGCCGCGCTTGCGCACCAGCAAAGTCTGGCCGTCGCCGCCGATCAAGAGAGCGGCGGCGATACGGATAGTGGTTGGCATGGACAAAATCACCTTGAATGCAAAGGCACAATAATCCCATGAAGCGCCTCAGCCTAAAAGCTGCGGCTCTTCCGGCTCCTTGATAAACACGCTGTACTTGGCGCCCTCCATCGCTTCAAACGCGATCAGCTTGTCCACCAGCGGCAGGTTGAGCACCTTGCCGGCATTGAGCAGCAACATGCCGTTATCGGCGTTGAGATTGCGCGCCAGGACCATGCCTTCGGCCAGTTCGCGGGTGCTTAGCACTTTGACGTTGGGGTCGCCCAGGGTCACGTCGCTGAGGAACGTGGCGCAGGCCAGGACGAAGTTTTCGACCATGTCCGGATCATAGAGCCGCCCCGCGTACTTGCGGATGTACAGCAGTGCTTCACCGCTGTTCATCTGCCGCTCCAGGATCAGGCCTTTCTGCAGTTCGATGAAGTCCACCGCCAGTTTGAGCAACCGCGCGCCTTCGGGAATCGCATCGCCCTTGAGGTGATCGGGAAACCCGGTGCCGTCCCAGCGTTCCTGGTGATGGCGGATCAGCCGGGCGGCGTCCTTCATCGGTTCCAGGGTCATCAATAACGATTCGCTTTGGGTCGGGTAGACCCGATAGCGTTCGCGGTCGTTGCTGTGCAGCAGGTCCGACGGGGCGGCCATCATGCTGTCGCTCCAGCTCAACTTGCCAATGTTGTAGAGCGCCGCAGCCATGGCCAGGTCACGGGCGCTGGCTTCGTCCACCGACTGGGCTTTGCAGTACACGCGGATCAGCTCGATCAACTGGCGGTTGGTCTGCTTATGCTTGGGCAGGCGCAGGTTGGCCAGCAGCGAAAACACTTCGGTGCCGGTCACATAGCTGCGCTTTAACTCATCGTAGGCCAGGTCGAGCATGTCGGCGGTTTGCTGCAACTCACTGGTGCGGGCTTCAACGCGTTTTTCCAGGGTGGCGTTGAGCGCCTTCAACTGCTCGTTCTGATCACGGGTCAACCGCTCAAGACGCACGCGCTCGCGTTCGGAATGCTGGTGCTCCAGGGACTGGCGCAACGTCAGAAGCATTTCCTCGTCGTTCCAGGGCTTGCTGATATAGCGGTGGATCTGACCTTCGTTGATCGCCTTGATCATCATGGTCATGTCGGCATAACCGGTCAGCAGGATGCGCGTGGTGGCCGGGTACAGGCGGTGGGTCTCGGCCAGCAGCATCGCGCCGTCCATCGAAGGCATGCGCGCGTCGGTCATGATCAGGTCGACGGGCTGGGCAGCCATGATGTCCAGGGCCTGGGCACCACTGCCGGCCAGCAGCACATCATAAGGCTGGCCCCGCAGCAGGCGGCGCAGGCTGTTGAGGATCGACTCTTCATCGTCGACCAGCAAAATAGTAGGTTTGTAAGGGGACGTCGTAGCAGTTGTTTGTTCATCCATGGCGACACCTCCTGACAATGGCACACAGTTGCTTCATTGCGCCCCCGCGTGATCCATCGCTGTACTTGCGCAAGCAATGAGCGCTAGATGCACGCGGGGCTAAGTGGGGTTGATTTGACGCCAACTGGCGTACTTATTCAAGGGATCCGACTATGCTTGTTGCATGAAGCCGTGAGCACTCCCCGTATAGCGAAGCATTCAAGGTAAGGAAGCCCGATGCGCCAGAATCTTCAGTTGCCAGCGCCCCGGTGTCAGTCATGAACCCGAGCTCAGGACGGGCCAACCGGCGAATCCTGATCGTCGATGACACAGCCTCCATCCACGAAGATTTCCGCAAGATCCTGTGCGCCGATACCAATGGCAGCCAGTCCCTGGACAGCATCGAAGAAACCCTGTTCGGCACCGCCCCCACCGTGCGCCAGACCTTTGCACTGGACTCCGCCTACCAGGGCCAGGAAGCGCTGGCCCTGGTCAACCAGGCCGTGGCTGACAAGGCGCCCTACGCCTTGGTGTTCATCGATATGCGCATGCCGCCGGGCTGGGACGGCCTGGAGACCATCGAACAGCTGTGGAACGTCGACCCAAACCTGCAGATCGCCCTGTGCACGGCCTACTCGGACTATTCCTTCGAAGCCATCGAAGCGCGCATCCAATACAGCGACCAGTTGCTGATCCTGAAAAAGCCGTTCGACAACCTGGAAATCCGCCAAATGGCCAGTGCGCTGACCTGGAAATGGCAACTGGCCCAGGACGCGGCGCTCAAACTGATGGGGCTGGAGCGCACGATTGAAGAACGCGTGCAGGAACTGCTCAAGGTCTCGCACCTGCTGCAATACGACGCCCTGACCGAACTGCCCAACAGCGCCCTGCTGGGCGACCGGCTGACGCAGGCGATCGCCGTCTGCAGGCGCCATGACACTCAGTTGGCCGTGATATTTATCGGACTGGACCGCTTCAAGCGCATCAACAATGCCCTGGGCTACCCGGTCGGCGATGACATGCTCAAGCAGGTCAGCCAAAGCCTGGTGGCCACGGTGCGCGAGTCCGATTCGGTGTTTCGCTATGGCTCCGACCAGTTTGTGCTGATCCTCAACGACATCAAGCACCCTCAGCAAACCCAGTACATTGCCGAAAAACTGCTCGGCGCCATCAGCGCGACACGCTATGTGGCCGGGCATGACTTGAGCGTCACCGCGAGCCTGGGCATCAGTATTTACCCCAACGACAGTTTCAGCGCGGTGGAGTTGATCAAGAACGCCGAAACTGCCATGCACACCATCAAAGCCCGTGGCCCCAACGACTTCAGTTTCTTCATCAATGAGATGAACCTGCGCGCCCAGGCCCAGCAGAGCCTGGAAACCGCGATCCGGCAGGGCTTGCAGCGTGATGAATTTATTTTGCACTACCAACCGAAACTGGATTTGAACAGCGGCCTGATCGTCGGCGCCGAAGCGCTGATTCGCTGGCACCAGCCCGACCACGGCTGGATCTACCCGTCAGCCTTCATTCCCGTGGCCGAAGACAGCGGCCTGATCGTGCCCTTGAGCCAATGGGTGTTGCGCCAAGCCTGCGAGCAAGCGCAGGCCTGGAGCGCCGCCGGCCTGCCTGCGCTGTGTATCTCGGTGAACATTTCGGCGATTGATTTTCGCCAGCGCAATTTTGTCGCCAACCTGGCGGCTATTCTGGAGCGCACGGGCCTGGCGCCCGGTTTGCTTGAACTGGAAATCACCGAGAGCGTGCTGATGCAAAACGTCGAGGACACGCTCGTCACCCTGCGAGGCATCAAGGCCCTGGGCGTGCGGCTGTCGATCGACGATTTCGGCACCGGCTATTCCAGCCTCAGTTACTTGCGACGGTTTCCCATCGATGTGCTGAAGATCGATCAATCCTTCGTGCGCGGTTTGAGCGAAAACAGCCAGGACGCACAACTGATCAGTGCCATCATCAGCCTGGGCAAGAGTCTGGACTTGAACATCGTTGCCGAAGGCGTCGAGACGCTGGAGCAGTTGGCATTTCTCAAAGCCCACCGCTGTGAGGAGGGTCAGGGTTTCCTGTTCAGCAAAGCCGTGGCTGCCGATGACTTCGCTCAATTGATGCAGGCCGGGCACCCCAGCCTGATGCCTGACCAATAACTGTCTATCAAGGAACGAACGCTTGAGCCGTCTCCCCTCTCGCTCTCCTCGCCTGTCCCCTCGGGCACTCGGCTTTGCCGTCGTCCTGGGGTATGGCGGCGCCCTGCCCGTGTTGGCCGCGCCGCTGGATGAACCGCTCAAACCGCTGCCGCCGGTGCCGCTGCTGGATGCGGCAACGGTTGAGCTGGGGCGCCAGTTATTCAACGAGAAACGCCTGTCGGTCAATGGCAGCCTGTCCTGTGCCAGTTGCCATCGACTGGAGACGGGCGGGGCCGACGACAAGCCGTTTTCCCTGGGCGTTGATGGCCAACCGGCCAAGATCAACACGCCCACGGTGTTCAACGCCAGCCTGAACTTCAAGCAGTTCTGGGATGGCCGGGTCGACACCCTCGAGGCTCAGGTCGAACAGGTGGTCATCAGCCCGCGGGAAATGGGCAGCGACTGGAAGACCGTGGTCGACAACCTCGCGGCCATGCCGCATTACAAGGCCCAGTTCACCCAGGTGTACCCCGACGGCGTAACGGCGGCCAATGTGCAAAATGCCCTGGCGACTTATGAGCGCACATTGCTCACGCCCAACTCACGCTTCGACCAATACCTGCAAGGCAATACCGAGATCCTCACCCGCGAAGAAAAATACGGCTACCAACGTTTCAAGGAATATGGCTGCATCGCCTGCCATCAAGGCATGAATATCGGCGGCAACATGTTCCAGAAATTCGGCGTCATGGGGGATTATTTCAAGGACCGCCCTCCTGCCGAGACCGACCTGGGCCGCTACCTCGTTACCCACGACGACGAAGATCGTAACGTGTTCAAGGTGCCCAGCTTGCGTAACGTCGCCGTCACCGCGCCGTATTTTCACAATGCCTCAGCAAAAACCCTGGAAGAAGCCGTGGACGTGATGTTCACCTTCCAGTTGGGGCGCATTCCCTCAGCAGAAGACAAGGACCAGATCATCAAATTTCTCAAGACCCTGACCGGCCAATGGGCGGGCAAACCTCTATGAGCAGACGGTCATGAGACTCTCCCGCCACAACGTCGTCCAATTGCTGCTGGCCACCGCGACCGTGCTGCTGGCATCGGTACTGGTGTTCCTGTACATCAAGTCAACCTCCGACCAGACCAGCCGCTATACCGAGTCCCGTGACCTGATCCGCCAGATGCAGCAGCTCAATGCGCAGTGGGACAGTGAAGTGCTCAAGGCCAGAATCGCCCTGACCCACAACTACGATCCCCTGGTGACGCCACTGACGCAGATCACCCGACTCTGGGAGGAACTGCGCCACCACGAGTCATACCACGCGCCTAAAGACCTGCCCGGCTGGCAAGCCAGCCTGGACGCCGGCGAGGCGGCGATCCAGGACAAAGCGCGGCGGATCGACCAGTTCAAATCCCATAACGCGGTGCTGCGCAACTCCCTGGCGTTCCTGCCGACCGCCGAAGACGATATCCAGGCTGCGTTCTCCCGGCTCGACGACGAGGGCCGGCTGCCCCTGCAAAACGTGGCCACCGACACCTATGACCTGTTGCTCAGCAGCATGGAATTCGCCCAGGTCGCCAGTGACGACCGCGCGGCCGAGATCCTGCTGGGCCTGAACCTGCTGGCCGTGAACAAAGAACGCTTGCCGGCTGACTTCCACCTGCCGGTGGACATTCTCAGCAACCACATTGCGCTGATCCTGCGCGAACAGCCGCTGGTCAACACCCTGCTGGAACAGATCGCCGCAGTTCCGGTGGCCGAGCGCCTGGACGAGCTGACCACCCACCTCAATCAGGATCAGCAGGCCTCCGACCTGATCGAGCAGAAGTATCACAACTACTTACTGGTGTTCTCCACCCTGCTGGTGGCGTTGCTGCTGTACCTGGCCATTCGGCTGCTGCGCAGTTTCGCCGAGATCAACCGGGTCAACCGCGCCCTGCACACCGCCAACGCGAGCCTGGAACAGCGCGTGGAAAAACGCACCCGCCAGCTCAAGGATGCGCAAAGCGAACTGCTCGACAGCGCACGCCAGGCCGGCATGGCGGAGATCGCGACCAACGTGTTGCACAACGTGGGCAACGTGCTCAACAGCGTGAACATCTCCGCCGAACTGGTCGCGCGCAAGCTGCGCACCAGCAAAGCATCGGGGTTGGGCAAGGCCATGCAGTTGATCAACGAGCATCCTGATGACCTGGGCACTTACCTGCGCGAAGACGAAAAAGGCAAACTGCTGCCCGGCTACCTCAACCAATTGGTGGAAGCCATCGCCGTCGAGCAACAGGGCATGAGCGATGAGTTGGCGCAGTTAAGCAAAAGCGTCGACCACATCAAGGACATCGTCTCCACCCAGCAATCCTACGCCGGGGTTTCCAGCGTGCTGGAGCCCTTGCAGGTCAGTGCCCTGATGGACGACGCGCTGCGCATGAATTCCGGCGCACTGAATCGCCATCATGTGACGGTGGTCAAGGAATATGCCCAGGTGCCTGAGATCATGGCCGACAAACACCGGCTGCTGCTGATCATGGTCAACCTGATCAGCAACGCCAAGTACGCCATGTCCAACCTGAGCGACAGGCCTCGGCAGATTACGTTGTCGATCACGACCGTGGAGGACAGCATCCTGCAAATCAGCGTCAAAGACGAAGGTGAAGGCATCCCCGCCGAAAACATGACGCGGATCTTCACCCACGGCTTCACCACGCGCAAGGAAGGCCATGGCTTCGGCCTGCACAGCTGTGCCCTGGCAGCCATTGAAATGAATGGAAGGCTGACCGCCCATAGCGACGGCCCGGGCAAGGGTGCGCTGTTCACTTTGCAAATCCCCCTCAACGATGCAGCAGGCCCCGCATGAACCAACCACCGAACCGGCGGATTCTGCTGATCGATGACACGCCCTCGATTCACGAAGATTTCCGCAAGATCCTCAAGCCGCCCCTGGAACAGAACCAGGCCCTGGACGCTATGGAAGCCACGCTGTTCGGCGCCAGCGACAAACCGCAAGGCCCGCTGTTCGAGCTGGACTCTGCCTACGGTGGCCAGGAAGGTTTACAACTGCTCGAGGCCGCCATGGCCGCGCAACGGCCCTACGCCCTGGCCTTTGTCGACATGCGCATGCCCCAGGGTTGGGACGGCGCGCAAACCATCGAAGAACTGTGGAAGGTCGACCCGAACCTGCAGGTGGTGGTGTGTACCGCGTACTCGGATTATTCCTGGGAAGAGCTGCTGTTTCGCCTGCACGCCCATGACCGGCTGCTGATCCTGAAAAAGCCGTTTGACAACATCGAAGTCCAGCAAATGGCCAACACCCTGACTGCCAAATGGGACATGGCCCGGCGCGCGTCCTTGCAAACCAGCCAGCTGGAACTGTTGGTGGAACAACGTACCCAAGCGCTGACCCACGCCAGCCAGGCCCTGCAACTGGAGATCGACGAGCGCAAGCAGTTGGAAAGCCAACTGGTGCAATCGGAAAAACTGGCGTCCCTGGGGCAACTGGCTGCGGGCGTGGCGCACGAGATCAACAACCCGGTGGGGTTCATTTCCTCCAACCTCGGCACCCTCGAGGGCTATTTCACGCAGTTGCAGCAGATGCTCGATGCCTACCGCCAGGCTGAAACCGCGATCGGCGATGATCAGTTCCAAGCCCTGCGCCATCGCCTGGACCTGGACTTTCTCAGGGAAGATATTCCGACGCTGATTCGCGAATCCAAGGAAGGCATCGGCCGTGTGGCGCAAATCGTCAAGGACTTGAAAGACTTTTCGCGGGTGGACAACGACCAGACCTGGCAGTGGGCCAACCTGCAACAAGGCATCGATTCGACCCTGAACATCGTCGCCAGCGAGCTCAAGTACAAAGCCGACGTGATCAAGCACTATGCGCCCTTGCCGGAAATCGAGTGCCTGGCCTCGCAGCTCAACCAGGTGGTGATGAACTTGGTGATCAACGCAGCGCAAGCCATCGGGCCGGAACGCGGCACCATTACCATCAGCAACGGCGTGGAAGGCGAGAGCATCTGGCTGGAAATCGCGGACAACGGCTGCGGGATTGCCCCGGACGCCCTGCAGAAGATCTTCGATCCGTTCTTCACCACCAAGCCAGTGGGCGAAGGCACGGGGTTGGGGCTGTCACTCTCCTACGGCATCGTCAAGAAACACGGAGGTGAAATCTCGGTCAGCAGCGAGTTGGGCAAAGGCACCACGTTTCGGGTGGTGCTGCCCATTCGCCAAACAGCGGTGTAGGCCCGTTCGAAAAAGCATCACGCAACGGTCGGATCAACTCCCGAACTTTCCATCGAGTTCGAATAGGACCCGATACGACCTCATGCGCAATGCGCAACTCTCTCGACTTCTTTGTAAATCTGGGCGCCTTTGGCAATTTCCGCAGTGCGCAGATCATAGGCGGTCTGCAGGTTCAGCCAGAACTGTGCAGATGTTTCCAACGCGACTGCCAGGCGTAATGCAACGTCCGCACTGATGCTCCGACGCATCAATACAATGTCATTCACCGTAGGGGCGGAAACATGCAGCGCCCTTGCGAGAGCGGCTGCGGTCAGGCCCAGCGGTTCCAGGTACTCTTCCTTGAGTATTTCCCCAGGATGTACAGGTCGCATACCATTCTTAAACATGATTCACCTCAGTGGTAATCCACAATTTCAACATTTTCAGGGCCGTGAGGCCCCCAAATGAAACAGACCCGGAATTGACCATTGATTCGGATACTGTGTTGTCCCTCTCTGTCACCGTATAACGGTTCCAGCCTATTCCCGGGCGGTGAGCGCAAGTCAGCGAGTTCAACCGCCGCATCCAGCATGCTCAGCTTTCGTTCCACCACGGAAATGACAGCGGACCAACGTCGGGTTCGACCGGTTTCAAACAGTTTTTGGGTTTCGGCGCATTTAAAGCTTCTGATCATCGCTTAATGCTTAACGTTATTCGTTAATGACCAACTCTACATGGGTTGTCGATATATTCAACCGACAGTTGAATAGGCCCTGAGGGATGGCGACGAGCGGTCAGTGCCGCAGTCAAAAAAGCCGTTCCAGACACTGGAACGGCCTTAGAGGTAAGGCCTGAACGCCTCACGCCAACTGTCTATATCGGGCCAGTCCGCCGTGTCTATGCGACCCAAGCGAATGCACCTACAGGTTGTTCAGGGTTTCCTTACTGGCGCAGAATGCCGCACCGACCAGAAGAGTCCGAACCCAAGGTAACCGTATGAGCCTGTCCTTGCTAAGCCGTTACGCGGTGTTTGCCGTGTGCGTCATTTTCACCCTCGCCAGCCTGCCCTTTATCGAACATGAGTGGTTATGGCCCATTACCCTGGTCACCGGCCTCCTCAGCCTGCTCGGCCTCTTCGACTTGCTGCAAAGCCCCCACGCGATACGCCGCAACTACCCGATCCTGGGCAATATCCGTTACCTGGTCGAAGGCATTCGCCCGGAGATCCGCCAGTACCTGCTCGAGTCCGACAGCGACGCCCTGCCCTTCTCCCGTGCGCAACGCTCATTGGTCTACTCGCGCGCCAAGAACGAAACCGCCGACAAACCCTTCGGCACTTTGATCGACGTGTACCAGTCGGGCTTCGAATTCATCAGCCACTCCATGCGCCCCGCTCCGCTGACTGACCCGAACTCGTTTCGAGTGATGGTCGGCGGCCCGCAATGCAAGCGGCCGTACTCGGCCTCGGTCTTCAATATCTCGGCCATGAGCTTCGGCTCTCTGAGCGCCAACGCGATCCGCGCGCTCAACCAGGGCGCCAAGCTGGGCAACTTCGCCCATGATACCGGCGAAGGCAGCATCAGCCCTTACCACCGCGAAAACGGCGGTGACCTGACCTGGGAGCTGGGCAGCGGCTACTTCGGCTGCCGCACCCGCGATGGCCGTTTCGACCCGGAGCGCTTCGCCGAGCAGGCGCAGAACCCGCAAGTGCGCATGATCGAAATCAAAATGAGCCAAGGCGCCAAGCCTGGCCATGGCGGCATCCTGCCCAAGCACAAGGTCACCCAGGAAATCGCCGATACACGCGGCATTCTGATGGGCGAAGATTGCGTCTCGCCATCGCGCCACAGTGCGTTTTCCACGCCGATCGAGCTGATGCACTTCATCGCCCAATTGCGCGAGCTGTCCGGCGGTAAACCGGTGGGCTTCAAGTTCTGCCTGGGCCATCCATGGGAATTCATGGGCATCGCCAAGGCCATGCTCGAAACCGGCATCCTCCCCGACTTTATCGTGGTCGACGGCAAGGAAGGCGGCACCGGCGCCGCGCCCGTGGAGTTCACCGACCACATCGGCGTGCCGCTGCGCGACGGCCTGCTGTTCGTCCACAACACCCTGGTGGGCTTGAACCTGCGCGACAAGATCAAACTCGGCGCCAGCGGCAAGATCGTCAGCGCCTTCGACATCGCCAGCGTCCTGGCCATCGGCGCCGACTGGGCCAACTCGGCGCGCGGCT
>NZ_JAKNRV010000165.1:0-11172 GCF_023072625.1 Pseudomonas emilianonis | reverse complement strand
GTTCGGCGGCGACTGGCTGGTGTACGGCGGCATGGCGACCATCATCTGCGCGGCGCTGGCGATGCTGGCGGCGCAGCGCCTGGAGCGCATGGCCAGCTTGAGCATCCTGGTTTCGGCCGGCATCCTGCTGTCGTCGGTGGGTTTCGCCCAGCCCAGCCTGACAGCCGGGGCACTGTTCTATCTGGTCAGTTCCACACTGGCCTTGAGCGCGCTGTTCCTGCTGGCCGAATTGATCGAACGCTCGCGCTCGGCCAACGACCTGCCGCTGGACGAGGAGATCGACGCGCTGCCCAAAGCCATGGAATCCCTGCATCCACGCCCCGGCGTCAACCTCGATGACGAGCAGAAAGCCGTGGTCGGCCAGGTGATCCCCTGGACCATGGCATTCCTCGGCTTGAGCTTTGTCGCCTGTGCGCTGCTGATCATCGGCATGCCGCCGCTGTCGGGGTTTATCGGCAAGCTCAGCCTGTTGAGCGCGCTGGTCAATCCGCTGGGCTTGGGCCATGCGGTAGATGAGCCCATCCGCCCTGCCGCGTGGGGCCTGGTGACGTTGCTGATCCTGTCCGGCCTGGCCTCGCTGATCGCCTTCGCCCGCCTGGGCATCCAGCGCTTCTGGACCCCGGAAGAGCGCCCTTCACCGCTGCTGCGCCGTTATGAGTGCGTGCCGATCTTCTTCCTGCTCGGCCTGAGCATCCTGCTGACCTTCAAGGCCGAGCCGCTGATGCGCTACACCCTCGACACCGCCAAAAGCCTGAACAACCCGGAACAGTATGTGATGGCGGTCATGGCCACACGCCCGGTGCCCGGCCCTGAAGCCAAGACCGCCGCGCTGGAGGTGCAGCCATGAAGCGCCTGTTCCCGGCCCCGTGGTTGTCGCTGGCGTTGTGGGTGCTGTGGCTAGTGCTGAACCTGTCCGTGAGCCCTGGCAACCTGCTGCTGGGCGCGCTGTTGGGCGTCCTTGCTCCGCTGCTGATGGCGCCGCTGCGCCCGTTGCCGATTCGTATCCATCGTCCCGGAGTGATCATCCGCCTGTTCTTTCGGGTGGGGCGTGATGTGATCGTCTCCAACCTACAAGTAGCCTGGGGCGTGCTGGTGTGCGGCTCGCGGCCACCGCGCTCACGCTTTATCAAAATCCCCCTGGACCTGCGCGACGCCAACGGCCTGGCCGTGTTGTCGATGATCACCAGCGTGACCCCCGGCACCGTCTGGTCGGAACTCGCCCTGGACCGCAGCATCCTGCTGCTGCACGTCTTCGACCTGGACGATGAAGCGCAGTTTATCCAGCACTTCAAACACGACTACGAACGGCCCTTGATGGAGATCTTCGAATGAGCGCCCTGCTCTCCAATGCGATCCTGTTCAGCCTGTTCCTGTTCTCGCTGGCCATGGTGCTGACGCTGATCCGCCTGTTCAAAGGCCCATCGGCCCAGGACCGGGTCCTGGCACTGGACTATCTGTACATCCTGGCGATGCTGATGATGCTGGTGCTAGGCATTCGGTATGCCAGTGATACCTACTTCGAAGCGGCGCTGTTGATCGCGCTGTTTGGCTTTGTCGGGTCATTTGCCCTGGCCAAATTCCTGCTGCGTGGCGAGGTGATCGAATGATGCCGTTATGGATTGAAGTGTGCGTGGCCGTGTTGCTGGTGCTGAGCAGCGTGTTTGCACTGATTGGCGCAATCGGGTTGCTGCGCATGAAGGATTTCTTCCAGCGCATGCACCCGCCGGCATTGGCCTCGACGTTGGGCGCGTGGAGTGTGGCGTTGGCGTCGATCATCTATTTTTCGGTACTCAAGTCCGCGCCGGTGCTGCACGGCTGGCTGATTCCGATCTTGTTGTCGATCACGGTGCCGGTGACCACCCTGCTGCTGGCGCGCACGGCGTTGTTTCGTAAGCGCATGGCCGGGGATGACGTACCCGCCGAGGTCAGCAGCCGTCGCTGAGTGCTGAAGCGAACACGGTCAAAAAAATGTGGGAGGGGGCTTGCCCCCTCCCACATTTGGATCGACGCTAGGCGAAGGACCGGATGTGTGCCGCCAACTCCGCCAATTCGGCATCATCCACCCGCACAAAGTCGTGGGACGAGATATACCCCTCGTAGGCATCAAAGAACTTGTCGACCTTGGAACTGATGGGCTTGAAGCCACTGTCCTGCCCCGTCCCATGCATGGGAAACAGCTTCGCATGCAGATGATCCACCCCGTACCCTTCGAGGATCATCCCCGTGCGCGCCACATCGGGAAACGCCCGGTCGATCTGCAGCGCCGTTTTCTTCGCCGCCACAACCAGACCTGCCAGCACTTCATCCGACTGGGCGAAGGCGTAGCTTCCGTAGTGCTGCTTGGGGATCACCACGCTGAAGCCTGGGGTGTTGGGGAAAATAGACAGGAAGGCCATATGGTGTTCGTCTTCCCACAGAATATGGGCCGGGGAGGTTTTTCGGACAATGCTGCAGAAAATACAATCCATTTGAATCACCGTCAGTTTCATCATGGGCTTGGTCTGGTCGACCATCTAAAGCCAGGATTGGGCGGGCGTCAAAACAAATGGGCTTTTTCCAAAACGTCGCCGGTTTGATACGACTCGAAGCGTGTTCCGACAGCGTTGCGAAGACGGGCCCTTCGCGCCTGTTTCGCTTAACCCAAAATGAAAAACGCCCCGAACCAGTCGGGGCGTTTTTCATTCAGCGTTTACTGATCAAACCTGATCAGCCAACCGCCACGTCGTCCCACCCTTGCCGTCTTCCAACACCACACCCATCGCGGTCAGTTGGTCACGGATGCGGTCGGACTCCGCCCAGTCCTTGTTGGCCCGAGCGGCCAAACGCGCCTGGATCAGCACGTCCACTTCAGCCGCATCCACACGCCCTTCAGCGCCGGCTTGCAGGAAGTCTTCGGCTTGCATCTGCAACACGCCCAGCACGCTGGCCAGTTCTTTCAAGCGCGCAGCCAGACCGGCCGCTGCGTCGAGATCGCTCTCACGCAGGCGGTTGATCTCGCGCACCATCTCGAACAGCACCGCGCAGGCTTCCGGTGTGCCGAAGTCGTCGTTCATCACTTCGGTAAAGCGTGCCACGAACGCTTCGCCGCCGGCCGGGGCCACGCAGGGCAGGCCTTTCAACGCGTGGTAGAAACGCTCCAGGGCGCCTTTGGCGTCCTTGAGGTTGTCTTCCGAGTAGTTGATCGCGCTGCGATAGTGGCTCGACACCAACAGGTAACGCACCACTTCCGGATGGTACTTTTCCAGCACGTCGCGGATGGTGAAGAAGTTGTTCAAGGACTTGGACATCTTCTCGCCATTGATGCGGATCATGCCGCAGTGCATCCAGGCGTTGGCGTATGTCTTGCCGGTGGCGGCTTCGCTTTGGGCGATTTCGTTTTCGTGGTGCGGGAACTCGAGGTCGCTGCCGCCGCCATGAATGTCGAAGGTCTCGCCCAGGCAGCAGGTGGACATCACCGAGCATTCGATGTGCCAGCCCGGACGCCCGGCGCCCCATGGCGACTCCCAGCTCGGCTCGCCGGGCTTGGTGCCTTTCCACAGCACGAAGTCGAGCGGGTCTTGCTTGGCTTCGTCGACTTCGATACGCGCGCCGATGCGCAGGTCTTCGATTTTCTTGCGCGACAGCTTGCCGTAGCCCATGAACTTGGCGACGCGGTAGTACACGTCGCCATTGCCTGGGGCGTAGGCGTAGCCCTTGTCGATCAAGGTCTGGATCATCGCGTGCATGCCCGGGATATGGTCCGTGGCGCGCGGTTCCATGTCCGGCTTGAGGATGTTGAGGCGCGCCTCGTCCTCGTGCATGGCAGCGATCATGCGCGCGGTCAGCGCGTCGAACGACTCGCCGTTTTCATTGGCGCGGTTGATGATCTTGTCGTCGATGTCGGTGATGTTGCGCACATAGGTCAAGTCGTAGCCGCTGAAACGCAACCAGCGGGTCACCAGGTCAAAGGCGACCATGCTGCGGCCGTGGCCGATGTGGCAGTAGTCGTACACGGTCATGCCGCACACGTACATGCGCACCTTGTTGCCATCCAGCGGCTTGAAGACTTCTTTGCTCTTGCTGAGCGTGTTGTAGATCGTTAGCACGACGGTTCCTTAAATCACTGGCCCCACGAATCACGCAAGGTCACGGTACGGTTGAATACCGGGTGACCAGGTTTCGAGTCCTTGATATCCGCGCAGAAGTAACCTTCGCGCTCGAACTGGAAACGGTCTTCCGGCTGTGCATTGCCAAGGGATGGCTCGGCACGACAACCCGTGAGTACTTGCAGGGAGTTCGGATTGATGTTGTCGAGGAAGCTCGCGCTGTCTTCGGCTTTCTCAGGGTTCGGCGAACGGAACAGACGATCGTACAGACGCACTTCGCACTCGACGCTGGCAGCGGCCGGCACCCAGTGGACCACGCCTTTGACCTTGCGGCCTTCAGGGTTCTTGCCCAGGGTCTCTGGGTCATACGAGCAACGCAGTTCGACGATATTGCCCTCGGCGTCCTTGATCGCTTCGTCGGCGCGGATCACGTAGCTGCCGCGCAGGCGCACTTCGCCGGCAGGTTCCAGGCGCTTGTAGCCTTTTGGCGGCTCTTCCATGAAGTCGTCATGGTCGATATAGATTTCACGGGCAAATGGCAGTGCGCGCACGCCCATGTCTTCTTTCGGGTGGCGTGGCAGTTCGAGGTTCTCGACCTGGCCTTCCGGGTAGTTGGTGATCACGACTTTCAGCGGGCGCAGCACACACATGGCACGCGGGGCGCTGTGGTCGAGGTCGTCACGGATGCTGAATTCGAGCATGCCGAAGTCGACCACGCCGTCGGAACGGTTGGTGCCGACCATTTCGCAGAAGTTGCGGATGGATTTGGCCGTGTAGCCGCGACGACGGAAGCCCGACAGCGTCGACATGCGTGGGTCGTCCCAGCCGTTGACGTGCTTTTCATCCACCAGTTGCTTGAGCTTGCGCTTGCTGGTGATGGTGTAGTTCAGGTTCAGGCGGCTGAATTCGTACTGGCGCGGCTGTGCCGGAACCGGCAGGTGCTCCAGGAACCATTCGTACAGCGGACGGTGGCTTTCGAACTCCAGGGTGCAGATGGAGTGGGTGATGCCTTCGATGGCGTCCGACTGACCGTGGGTGAAGTCGTAGTTCGGGTAGATGCACCACTTGTCACCGGTCTGGTGGTGATGGGCATGGCGGATGCGGTACATGATCGGATCGCGCAGGTTCATGTTCGGCGAGGCCATGTCGATCTTGGCACGCAGTACACGGGCGCCGTCCGCGAACTCACCGGCGCGCATACGGGCGAACCAGTCCAGGTTCTCTTCCACGGAACGGTCGCGGAACGGGCTGTTCTTGCCCGGCTCGGTCAGCGTGCCACGGTATTCCTTGGCCTGTTCAGGGGTGAGGTCGTCGACGTAGGCCTTGCCGGCCTTGATCAGTAAGATGGCCCAGTCGAACAACTGGTCGAAATACTTGGACGCATAGCGCACTTCACCGGACCACTCGAAGCCCAGCCACTTGATGTCGCTTTCGATGGCGTCGATGTATTCCTGGTCTTCCTTGGCCGGGTTGGTGTCGTCGAAACGCAGGTGCGTGACGCCACCGAACTCCTGGGCCAGACCGAAGTTCACACAAATCGACTTGGCGTGACCGATGTGCAGGTAACCGTTGGGCTCTGGCGGGAAGCGGGTGACGATCTGCGTGTGCTTGCCCGAATCCAGGTCCGCCTGGATGATCGGGCGCAGGAAGTTGACCGTGGCGGCAGGGCCGGCCTTGGCGTTCGAGGTAGGGTCGACAGTGGGCTTGCTCATAATATCCTTGAACAGACGAGTACGTGGCCTTGGTCAGGCCAGATAAAACAAAGGGCTTATCATAGCCGAAGCGGTCAACCGCCTGACAGAGCGCGACCCAAAACTGCTGCTTTAATTGCCCGGGCGGTAAAAAACCACCTCGAAATTCCCGCAGGGCACGCTAAACTGCGCGTCTTGGCCAACGTTTAGCCAAACAGGTCAGGCGCACAGCGCCCGAACCCACGAATTCCCTGAAAGAGTAGTGAACATGACTCAAGTCAAACTGAGCACCAACCACGGTGACATCGTCATCGAACTGAACGCCGAGAAAGCGCCGATCACCGTCGCCAACTTCATTGAATACGTGAAAGCCGGCCATTACGAAAACACCGTTTTCCACCGTGTCATTGGCAACTTCATGGTCCAGGGCGGCGGTTTCGAGCCTGGCATGAAAGAAAAGAAAGACAAGCGCCCAAGCATCCAGAACGAAGCGGACAACGGCCTTTCCAACGACAAATACACCGTCGCCATGGCCCGTACCATGGAGCCGCATTCGGCCTCCGCGCAATTTTTCATCAACGTTGCCGACAACGGCTTCCTCAACCACAGCGGCAAGAACGTGCAGGGTTGGGGCTACGCGGTGTTCGGTAAAGTCACCGAAGGCACTGACGTCGTCGACAAGATCAAAGGTGTTGCCACCACCAGCAAAGCCGGCCACCAAGACGTACCAGCAGACGACGTGATCATCGAGAAAGCCGAGATCATTGAGTGATATTGCTGATTTCAGACTTACATCTGATCGATACGCGCCCGGACATTACCCGGGCGTTTCTGGATTTACTCCACGGCCGCGCCCGTGGAGCCCAAGCGTTGTACATTCTCGGGGACTTCTTTGAAGCCTGGATTGGCGACGATGGGATCACCCCTTTCCAGCGCTCGATTTGCGCGGCCCTGCGCGAGCTGAGCGACAGTGGCACGCCGATTTTCATCATGCATGGCAACCGTGACTTCCTGCTCGGCAAGGCGTTCTGCAAAGCCGCAGGCGCCACCTTGCTCAAGGACCCGAGCGTCGTGCAACTCGCCGGCGAGCCCGTGCTGCTGATGCATGGCGACAGCCTCTGCACCCGCGACGTCGGCTATATGAAGCTGCGGCGCATCCTGCGTAACCCGATTGTGCTGTTTATCCTGCGTCATCTGCCCCTGCGCACCCGCCACAAGCTGGCCCGCAAGCTGCGCAGCGAAAGCCGGGCGCAGACGCGGATGAAGGCCAACGACATCGTCGATGTCACCCCCGAGGAAGTGCCGCGGGTGATGCAGCAGTTCGGCGTGCGCACCTTGGTCCACGGCCATACGCACCGCCCCGCCATTCATAAGTTGCAGATTGGTGACCAGGCGGCCAAGCGCATTGTGCTGGGGGATTGGGACAAGCAAGGCTGGGCATTGCAGGTGGATGAGCAAGGGTTTCAGTTGGCGGCGTTTGACCTTGTGAACCCGCAACTGGCGCTTCCCGGCGCCTGACCAAATGTGGGAGGGGGCTTGCCCCCGATGGCGGTGTATCAGTCAGCCTGTTTGAAGCTGATACACCGCTATCGGGGGCAAGCCCCCTCCCACAGTTGATTGCATTCCAGTCTTGGCTGATTGCATTCCTGCCTTGGTTGATTGCATTCCAGCCCGGGCAGATCAGTGCCCTGATGCAGCCGGCCCTGCCTTCGCGGTGAACGGCGGCTTGGCCAGCCACACCAGCAGCATCAAGCCCATGAACATCCACCCCAGCAACGTGAAGTAATCCACGGTGGACATCATGTACGCCTGGCTGGTGAGGATCTGGTCCAACTGCGCATAAGCCTTGTGCCCTGCCCCACCGAGTGCTTCCAGTGCATTGCGGGTGGCCGCGTCGTAGGTGGTCATGTTCTCGCTCATGTACGCATGGTGCTGGTCCGCGCGGCGAATCCAGATCCAGGTGGTCAGCGAGGCCGCGAAGCTACCGCCCAGGGTCCGCAGGAAGGTCGCAAGACCTGCACCGTCGGCGATCTGGTGCGGCGGCAGGTCGGACATCAGGATGCTCAAGGTCGGCATGAAGAACAGCGCCACGCCGATGCCCATGAACAGCTGCACCAGGGCGATGTGCTGGAAGTCCACCTCATTGGTGAAGCTGGCGCGCATAAAGCAGCTCAAGCCAATCGCCAGGAACGCCAGGCCCGCCAGCAGGCGCAGGTCGAACCTGTGCGCGTACTTGCCGACAAACGGCGACATCAGCACCGGCAGAATACCGATCGGCGCCACTGCCAGGCCGGCCCAGGTTGCGGTGTAGCCCATCTGGGTTTGCAGCCACTGCGGCAGGATCAGGTTGATACCGAAGAAGCCCGCGTAACCGAGGACCAACACGATGGTGCCGATGCGAAAGTTGCGGTAGGCGAACAGCCGCAGGTTGACCACCGGGTGTTTGTCGGTCATTTCCCAGATGATGAACACCGCCAGGGCAATCACCGAAATCGCCGCCCCCACGATGATGAAGTTGGACTCGAACCAGTCCAGGTCGTTGCCCTTGTCGAGGATGATCTGCAACGCGCCGACCCCGACGATCAAGCTCAACAGCCCGACATAGTCCATCGGCTGGTAGCTGGTGACCACCGGGCGTTTCTTCAGTTGCGAACGCACCACCATCACCGCAAAGATGCCGATGGGCACGTTGATAAAGAAGATCCACGGCCAACTGTAGCTGTCGGTGATCCAGCCGCCGAGGATGGGACCGGCAATCGGCGCCACCACCGTGACCATCGCCAACAGCGCCAGGGCCATGCCGCGCCTCGCCGGCGGGTAGACCGCGATCAGCAGCGTCTGGGTCATCGGGTACAACGGCCCCGCCACCAAGCCTTGCAGCACCCGAAAGCCGATCAGCTCGGGCATCGAAGTGGAAATACCGCAAAGAAACGAGGCCAGCACGAACAGAATGGTGGCCCAGAGAAACAGCTTCACCTCGCCAAAGCGCCGGCTCAACCAACCGGTCAACGGCAAGGCAATGGCGTTGCTCACCGCGAACGAGGTGATCACCCAGGTGCCCTGCTCCGAACTCACGCCAAGGTTGCCGGAGATGGTCGGCAAAGCCACGTTGGCGATCGTGGTATCGAGCACCTGCATGAAGGTCGCCAGCGACAGGCCAATGGTGGCCATCAGCAAGCTGGGCGGCGAGAAGGACGCGTTATGGCTCATCAGCGTTGCGCAGCCTTGGGCGCGGCGATGCTGTTGTCATGGATCAACTGGGTGATCATGGCGTCAGCCTCGGCCAATTGGCGGTCATACACGTTGGTGGTGAACGAGGCCTTTTGCGGCGCCTGTTGCGCCAGTACCGGGCCGCTCTGGTCGTGCAGGTCGACGTTGACCATAGTGCTCAAGCCCACGCGCAGTGGGTTCTTGGCCAATTCTTCAGCATTGATATGGATGCGCACCGGCACCCGTTGCACGATCTTGATCCAGTTACCCGTGGCGTTCTGCGCAGGCAGCAAGGCAAACGCGCTGCCGGTACCGGCGCCGAGGCTGTCGATGGTGCCGCTGTACTTCACATCACTGCCGTAAATGTCAGCTTCGATGTCCACCGGCTGGCCGATGCGCATATTGCGCAGTTGGGTTTCCTTGAAGTTGGCGTCGATCCACAACTGGTCCAGCGGGATCACCGCCATCAATGCCGTGCCCGGCTGCACGCGCTGACCCAGTTGCACGGTGCGCTTGGCCACATAGCCGGTCACGGGGGCGATCAAGGTGCTGCGCGCATTGCCCAGGTAGGCCTGGCGCAGTTGCGCGGCGGCGGCTTGCACGTCCGGATGGGACGAGATCACCGTGTCATCCACCAGCGCGTTGCTGCTTTTGAGCTGTTGTTCAAGGTTGGTCAGGGCGTTCTTGGCCGCGGTCAGGCTGTCGCGGGCGTGGGACAGTTCCTCCTGGGAAATCGCCCCACCCTGGGCCAGGGTTTTACGCCGATTGAAGTTGTCCTGGGCGGTTTGCACATCCGCCTTCTGCGCATTGACCTGGGCTTTCATGCCATCGACGTTGCTGTACAAACCCCGCACCTGGCGCACGGTGCGGGCCAGGTTGGCCTGGGCACTTTGCAGGCCGACGGCGGCGTCGTTGGGGTCGAAGTTGATCAGCACCTGGCCTTCGTGGACCAGGTCGCCATCGTCGGCGCCGATGCTGACCACGGTGCCGGTGACCAGCGGGGTGATTTCCACCACGTTGCCGTTGACGTAGGCGTCGTCGGTGCTTTCATTGAAGCGGCCGTAGAGTTCATACCAACCCCAAACCCCGACGACGCTGAGGATGACGATCAGCGTCAGGCCGATCAGCATCACTTTGCGTTTGCGTGGGTTGTTATCGGGTTTTCCCGTTGCGGTGTTGCTTTCGGCAGTGGCCATGTCAGTTACCTCAAATTATTCCGTGCGTGTAGCTGGGGTGGTCGACGCCACGTTTGCGGCGCTGTAGCCGCCACCCAGGGCTTGCATCAGTTGGATCGACAGATCGATTTGCGCGGCATTCAGGGTCGCTAGCTGGCGCTGGGCTTGCAGCAATTGCTGCTCGATGCTGAGCACGTCCAAGTAGTTGCCGATCCCCGAGCTGTAACGCTGCATCGCGGTGTCGTAGGACTGCTGGGCAATGTCCGCGGCGTGTTGCTGGGCCTGGATCTGCCGACCGGTTTCGCGCAGTTGTGAAAGGGTGGTGCCAATATCGCCCAGGGCTTGCACCAGGGTTTTGTTGTACTGGGCCACGGCCAAGTCGTAGTCGGCATCACGCGCATCGAGGTTGGCGCGCAGGCGACCGCCGTCGAAGATCGGCAGCGAGATCGTCGGTGCAATGTTGAAGAAGCGGCTGGCCGAACCGAACATCGCGTCCCCCAGCAACGACTCGGCCCCGGCGCTCGCGCTCAGGTTGAGGTTGGGGTAGAAGTTGGCCTTGCCGGCGGCGATGTTCTTGCTCGCGGCCTCTACACGCCAACGGGCGGCGATCAGGTCCGGGCGGCGGCCCAGCAATTCGGCGGGCAGCACCGAAGGCACTGCGACGGCGCTGGGCTTGAGCACCGCCGGACGCGCCAGTTCGTTGCCGCGATCCGGGCCTTTGCCGAGCAACACCGCCAGGGTGATTTTGGCGCTCTGCAGTTGTTTTTCCGCATCGATCAGTTGCGACTGGGAGCTGGCTTCCAGGCTTTCGGTCTGTTGGAACTGGTACTGGCTGTCGATGCCTGAGTTGAGGCGGCGCTGGCTCAGGTTGAGCATTTGCCGGGTGCGTTTGAGGTCGTCATTGGCCAGGTCACGCACGATATGGGCCTGGCCCAGATCACTGTAGGCCTTGGCCACATCGGCCGCCAGGGTCAGGCGCGCGGCCTGTTGGTCGACTTCGGCGGCGCGGGC
>NZ_JAKNRV010000164.1:0-11227 GCF_023072625.1 Pseudomonas emilianonis | reverse complement strand
ATGAACAGCTCAGCCAGCGCCACCAGCTCAGCATCACCCTGCCGCCCGGCTACAGCGCCTCGGTGCTGATCAGTTGGGGCCAGCCGCTGCACAAGAACGCCCCGGCGTTCGACCCCTCCGGCAACGGCACGGCCAAGGCCCAGGAGCAGCAGTTCGGTGACAACAACGACGGCATGAGCCTGTTCGCCTTCCCCGGTGACGACAACCGCGCACTGATGGCGATCAACAACGAATACACCAACTACCGCTACCTCTTCGCCCACGGCGGCGCGCCGCAATCGGCCGAAGACGTGCGCAAGGCCCAGGCCAGCGAAGGCGTGTCGGTGATCGAAGTGCGCCGCCAGGGCGACACCTGGCAGTTCGTCCAGGACTCGCGCTACAACCGGCGCATCCACGGCAACTCGCCGATCCGCCTGAGCGGCCCGGCGGCCGGCCATGACTGGCTGAAAACCAGCGCCGACAAATCCGGCAAAAAAGCCCTCGGCACCTTCCAGAACTGCGCCAACGGCAAGACGCCGTGGGGCACTTATCTGACGTGCGAAGAGAACTTCACCGACTGTTTCGGCAGCAGCAACCCGCAGCAAGCCTTCGACGCCGGGCAAAAGCGCTACGGCGTGGTCGCGGCCAGCAAAGACATCAACTGGCACCTGCACGACCCGCGTTTCGATATGGCCAAGAACCCCAACGAGCTCAATCGCCATGGCTGGGTGGTGGAAATCGACCCGTTCGACCCGCAGTCCACACCCGCCAAACGCACCGCGCTCGGCCGCTTCAAGCATGAAAACGCCGCCCTCGCGCAAACCCGTGACGGCCGCGCCGTGGTGTACATGGGCGACGACGAACGCGGCGAGTTCATCTACAAGTTCGTCAGCCGCGACCCGATCAACCACCAGAACCCCAAGGCCAACAAAGACCTGCTCGACCACGGCACGCTGTTTGTTGCGATCTTCGACGCCGGCGACGGCAACGCCGACCACCCCCAGGGCAAAGGCCAGTGGGTCGAGCTGACCCACGGCAAAAACGGCATCGACGCCAGCACAGGTTTTGCCAGCCAGGCCGAAGTGCTGATCCACGCACGTCAGGCTGCCAGTGTGGTGAAAGCCACACGCATGGACCGCCCGGAATGGATCGTGGTCAGCCCCACCGACGGCCAGGTCTATTGCACCCTGACCAACAACGCCAAGCGTGGCGAAGACGGCCAGCCGGTCGGCGGCCCCAACCCGCGCGAGAAAAACGTCTACGGCCAGATCCTACGCTGGAAGGCCAATGCCGATGACCACGGCGCCGCCGATTTCACCTGGGATCTGTTTGTGGTCGCCGGCAACCCCGGCGTGCATGCCGCTACGCCGAAGGGCGGCTCGTCCAACATCAACCCGCAGAACATGTTCAACAGCCCCGACGGCCTGGGTTTCGACAAAGCCGGGCGCCTGTGGATCCTGACCGACGGCGACTACAGCAACAGCGGCGACTTCGCCGGCATGGGCAATAACCAGATGCTCTGCGCCGACCCGAGCACCGGGGAAATCCGCCGTTTCATGGTCGGGCCGGTGGCGTGCGAGGTGACGGGGATCAGCTTCTCGCCGGATCAGAAGACCTTGTTCGTGGGGATTCAGCATCCGGGGGAAACCGGTGGTTCGACCTGGCCGGAGCATCTGCCCAATGGTAAGCCGCGGTCGTCGGTGATGGCGATTCGGCGGGATGATGGGGGGATTGTCGGGGCCTGATAGACCGCCATCGGGGGCAAACCCCCTCCCACAGTTGAAGGTATTCACAAATCAATATGTGGGAGGGGGCTTGCCCCCGATAGCAATGGCACAGCCGCCCCCTATCTCAAGCCCGGTGCGTTACCATACCCGGTCGGACGCGGCGCCCTGCTGCGCGCAGGAGTTTGCATGGCCCATCCGTTTGAAACACTCACCCCCGATCTGGTGCTCGATGCTGTCGAAAGTATCGGCTTCCTCAGCGATGCGCGCGTGTTGGCGCTCAACAGCTACGAAAACCGTGTGTATCAGGTGGGCATCGAAGACTCCGAACCGCTGATCGCCAAGTTCTACCGGCCACAGCGCTGGACCAACGAGGCGATCCTCGAAGAACACAGCTTTACCTTCGAGCTGGCCGAGTGCGATGTGCCGGTGGTCGCGCCAATGATCCATAACGGCGCCAGCCTGTTCGAACACGCCGGGTTCCGCTTCGCCCTGTTTCCGCGCCGTGGCGGCCGGGCGCCGGAGCCGGGCAATCTGGACCAGCTCTATCGCCTTGGCCAGTTACTCGGGCGCTTGCACGCGGTCGGCGCGACCCGTCCGTTCGAACACCGTGAAGCCCTGGGCGTGAAGAACTTCGGCCACGATTCCCTCACCACCCTGCTCGAAGGCAACTTCATTCCCAAAAGCCTGCTGCCGGCCTACGAGTCCGTGGCCCGCGACCTGCTCAAGCGCGTGGAAGAGGTGTACAAGGCCACGCCGCACAAGAACATCCGCATGCACGGCGATTGCCACCCCGGCAACATGATGTGCCGCGACGAGATGTTCCACATCGTCGACCTCGATGACTGCCGCATGGGCCCCGCCGTACAGGACCTGTGGATGATGCTCGCCGGCGACCGTCAGGAATGTCTGGGCCAGTTGTCGGAGTTGATGGACGGCTACCAGGAATTCCACGATTTCGACCCGCGTGAACTGGCGCTGATCGAACCGCTGCGCGCCTTGCGCCTGATGCACTACAGCGCCTGGCTCGCACGGCGCTGGGATGACCCGGCGTTCCCGCACAGCTTTCCGTGGTTCGGCAGCGAGCGGTATTGGGGTGATCAGGTGCTGGCGTTGCGCGAACAGTTGTCGGCGCTCAACGAAGAACCGCTGAAACTGTTCTGACGGCTTTGCTTTATGTGGGAGGGAGCAAGCCCCTCCCACATAAAGCACTGCAGGCCCCACGAGCGGACAAATATCCTTACAATCGCGCTTTGTTAGCTGCCTAAGCAAGGATTCTGCAATGCACGCCGCCAACCCCCGCAAGGGGTACATCCTGGGCCTGACTGCCTATGTCATCTGGGGTCTGTTCCCGCTCTACTTCAAAGCCATCGCCAGTGTCCCCGCCGCCGAAATCATCGTGCATCGCGTGCTGTGGTCAGCGCTGTTCGGCACGCTGCTGCTGATGGTCTGGAAACACCCCGGCTGGTTCCGCGAACTGCGCGATAACCCCCAGCGCCTGGCGATCCTGGCCCTCAGCGGTGCGTTGATTGCGGCTAACTGGCTGACCTATGTGTGGTCGGTGAACAGCGGACGCATGCTCGAGGCCAGCCTGGGTTATTACATCAACCCACTGGTGAACGTGTTGCTCGGCATGCTGCTCCTCGGCGAACGCCTGCGCCGCCTGCAATGGGTCGCCGTCGGGCTGGCAGCGGTGGGTGTGGCGCAGCAGGTGTGGCAGGTGGGCAGTTTGCCGTGGGTGTCGCTGGTGCTGGCGCTGACCTTCGGCTTCTACGGCCTGATCCGTAAGCAGGCGCCGGTCAAGGCGCTGCCGGGGCTGGTGGTGGAAACCTGGATGCTGGTGCCGATCGCCGTCGCCTGGTTGCTGTTCAACCCGTCGGCACACAGCGCGCAACTGGCATTCTGGAGTACGTCCGAAGCCTGGTGGCTGGTGGCCGCCGGCCCGGTGACGCTGATCCCGCTGGTGTGTTTCAACGCCGCCGCACGGCACTTGCCCTACACCGCCCTGGGCTTTTTGCAGTACGTGGCGCCGACACTGGTGCTGCTCGAAGCGGTGCTGCTGTTTGGGGAACAACTGGCGCCAAGCACACTGATCGCCTTCGCCTTTATCTGGGCCGGCCTGGTGGTCTACAGCCTGGACGCATGGCTGACGGTGCGTAAACGCTGATCAAATAACGTACAAAACTCTGCAAGCCACAGCCTGCCTGGCTTGCAGACATCCACCCCAAGGTTATCCACAGCCTGATCCCCGCCATTTGTGTACAAGCCCTTGAAACTGCTCGTTTTTTGCTCAGGTGACGGATACGCCCGGCCGGCGTGGCCTGGCGCCGGGTCTCTACAGGTTATCCACAGACCCATGCAAGATTTCCATGCATAACCTTGTGGGTGGTTATTCCTCGCTGCGCAGTTCCAACTCCACCATCAAATCATCGGCCAGGGTTTCCAGCGCCGCTTGCAGGGTGTCCAGCGCCAGGCCCGCCGGCACGGCCAGTGACGCATCGGCGTGGAACAGTGGGTCGCCGCTCATCGGCGCCGGGCGCACGTCGGTGCTCAGGCGTTCGAGGTTTACCCCCTGCTTGCTCAACAACGCGGTGATCTCACGCACGATCCCCGGCCGGTCGTTGCCCACCAGTGTCATGGTGATCGGTTTGGACGCTGCCGCCTGCGCGGCGCTACTCTCGCCCACCAGCACACGGATGCCGTGTGTGGATAAGTCCTCCAGTGCATTCACCAGGGCCTGACGGTTCTCGGCGGGAACACTGACCCGCAGAATCCCGGCAAACTGCCCGGCCATGTGCGCCATGCGGCTCTCCAGCCAGTTGCCGCCGTGGGCCGCAATGTTCTGCGCGATGCGTTCAACCAGGCCGGGTTTGTCGGCGGCAATGATAGTGAGTACAAGATGGTCCATGGCGAAGCCCTCTGGAATTCAATCTACAAGGTGGACGCAGATGCCCTCGAAGACAAATCGTGTACCATTTTTATATTTATCTGGAACAATCCATCGCTTTCTTGAGAACATCCGATACCCCACTGTGACCATACGACCAAAGTGGGTCGCTAAACGACGTATTTAGTCTAATTTTCACAACCGCAAGTCATCATGTAGTATGCGCAATCGCGCACTACATAAACGTTGGGTCGATGTCTGCCACGGCAACCTTGCTCCGCGACACAGCCTGCCCAGCCGCCTTCAAAGGCATGTACCGGCGCAGCGTGCCTGCGGTTTAAATGGCCAGAGGCTTCATTGGTAAATTGAAAAGCTGAAAAGCGCATAAGCTCCGTAGAGTGAGGCAAGCAATGACTGAACACGTTCAAGTCGGTGGCCTGCAGGTCGCCAAAGTCCTGTTCGACTTCGTGAACAACGAAGCCATTCCCGGTACCGGCGTCACTGCCGACCAGTTCTGGGCCGGCGCCGACAAGGTCATCCACGACCTGGCACCGAAGAACAAAGCCCTACTCGCCAAACGCGACGATTTCCAAGCGCGGATCGACACCTGGCACCAGACTCACGCTGGCCAGGCGCATGACCCGGTGGCCTACAAAGCCTTCCTGCAAGATATCGGATACCTGCTGCCAGAAGCCGCAGACTTCCAGGCCTCGACCCAAAACGTCGATGACGAAATCGCCCGCATGGCCGGCCCCCAACTGGTCGTGCCGGTGATGAACGCCCGCTTCGCCCTCAACGCCTCTAATGCGCGCTGGGGCTCGCTGTATGACGCGCTGTATGGCACCGACGCCATCAGCGAAGCCGACGGCGCCGAAAAGGGCCAGGGCTACAACAAGGTGCGCGGCGACAAGGTCATCGCCTTCGCCCGCGCCTTCCTCGACGAAGCCGCACCGCTCAGCGCCGGCAGCCACGTCGATTCCACCGGTTACAAGATCGTTGACGGCAAACTCGTGGTCAGTCTCAAAGGCGGCAGCAACAGCGGCCTGCGCGACGATGCCCAGTTGATCGGCTTCCAGGGTGACAGCGCCCAACCGATTGCGGTCCTGCTCAAACACAACGGCCTGCATTTCGAAATCCAGATCGATGCCAGCACCCCGGTCGGCCAGACCGACGCGGCCGGCGTCAAAGACGTGCTGATGGAAGCCGCGCTGACCACCATCATGGACTGCGAAGACTCCGTCGCCGCCGTCGATGCCGATGACAAAGTGGTGATCTACCGCAACTGGCTCGGCCTGATGAAAGGCGACCTGGCCGAAGAAATGGCCAAGGGCGGCAAGACCTTCACCCGCACCATGAACGCCGACCGCGTCTACACCGGCGTGGACGGCCAGGACGTGACGCTGCACGGTCGCTCGCTGCTGTTCGTGCGCAACGTTGGCCACTTGATGACCATCGACGCGATCCTCGACAAAAACGGCAACGAAGTTCCGGAAGGCATTCTCGACGGCCTGCTCACCAGCCTGGCGGCGATCCACAGCCTCAACGGCAACAGCACCCGCAAGAACAGCCGCACCGGTTCCGTGTACATCGTTAAACCGAAGATGCACGGCCCGGAAGAAGCCGCGTTCACCAACGAGCTGTTCGGCCGCATCGAAGACGTGCTGAACCTGCCGCGCAACACGCTCAAAGTCGGGATCATGGACGAGGAACGCCGCACCACGGTCAACCTCAAGGCCTGCATCAAGGCCGCCAGCGAGCGCGTGGTGTTTATCAACACCGGCTTCCTCGACCGTACCGGTGATGAAATCCACACCTCCATGGAAGCCGGCGCGATGGTGCGCAAGGCCGCGATGAAGACGGAAAAATGGATCAGCGCCTACGAAAACTGGAACGTCGACATCGGCCTGGCCACCGGCCTGCAAGGCCGTGCGCAGATCGGTAAAGGCATGTGGGCCATGCCCGACCTGATGGCGGCGATGCTCGAACAGAAAATCGCCCACCCACTGGCCGGCGCCAACACCGCCTGGGTGCCGTCGCCGACGGCGGCTGCGCTGCACGCGTTGCACTACCACAAGGTCGACGTGTTCGCGCGCCAGGCCGAACTGGCCAAGCGCGAACGCGCGTCGCTGGACGATATCCTGACCATCCCGCTGGCCAGCAACCCCAACTGGTCGGACGAAGAAATCCGCAACGAGCTGGACAACAACGCCCAGGGCATCCTCGGTTATGTGGTGCGCTGGATCGACCAGGGCGTCGGCTGCTCGAAAGTGCCGGACATCAACGACATCGGCCTGATGGAAGACCGCGCCACCCTGCGCATCTCCAGCCAGCACATCGCCAACTGGCTGCGCCACGGCGTTGTCACTCAGGACCAGGTGATGGAAAGCCTCAAGCGCATGGCGCCGGTGGTGGACCGTCAGAATGCCGGGGATGCGTTGTACCGTGCGCTGGCACCGGATTTCGACAGCAACATCGCGTTCCAGGCGGCGGTGGAGTTGGTGATTGAAGGGACCAAGCAGCCGAATGGTTATACCGAGCCGGTGTTGCACCGCAGGCGTCGGGAGTTCAAGGCTAAAAACGGCCTGTAAATGAAAAAGCCCTGATCTTGCGATCAGGGCTTTTTTTTTGAGGCTTGTGGTGACCGGAATGGCGCTATCGGGGGCAAGCGCCCTCCCACAGTTGACCGCGTACATCCTGTAGGAATGCAGCTAACTGTGGGAGGGGCGGTGCGACGATTCGACTTGCTCCCGATGAGGCCAGCACATACACCGCAAAAATCAGGAAGCCATCCCCAACTCCCGCTTCACCAACTTCGCCAACTTCACGCTATCAATCGGCTTGAGCAAAAAGTCCACCACGCTCAAATGCATCGCATCGATCACATCCGGCGCTTCGGCGTCCCCGGACATAATGATGATCGGCAATGCCGCGCGGGTAGAACTGCGCACCTGGCGAATCAACTGGAGGCCATTGCTCGGCGCCATGCGCAGGTCGGTAATCAGCAAGCCAATGGAACTGCTCGACTCCAGCAGTTTCCACGCCGTTTCACCACTCTCAGCGGTCATGCAGCGAATACCATCCAGGCCCAGGATCTCCGCCAGCAGTTCGCGCGCGTCCTTGTCGTCGTCGACAATCAACACGCGTTGTGGCGGTAAATCAGGCTCCAGCATCACGGCGCTCAGCGCCTCGCGCTCGGCATCACTCAAAATATCGTGGTCGGACATACGGTTCTCAGCTAGCTCTCATCAATCTCCCTGCACACTCGTCAGACATCTGCGGAAGGCCGAACAATGTGCACTTCGTCGGAAAGTTTGCCTAGTGGGCGTTCTACGGGGTTTGGACGATAGTCATGTAAGGTTTTTCCCTAGTTATGCGCCGTTTTCATCGACCTAGACTTACGTCCAATGGGCACCCGCCGTGCAGGAGTCGACCATGCAGAACGATAACGACAAAAACATCGCGGTCATAGTTATGAGTAAAGCTGATGCATTCGACCAGGCGGGAAAAACTGCGGTGTTGCAGAACATCCACGGCACCTTGCAGTTCCTGCAACGCTTCCCACCGTTCAACCAAATGGAAAACGCGCACCTCGCGTTCCTGGTAGAGCAGTGCCAATTGCGCTTTTACGGCCCCGGCGACAGCATCCTCAAGCCGTCGGATGGGCCGGTGGAGCACTTCTATATCGTCAAGCAGGGGCGGGTTGTCGGCGAGCGGCCGGATTCGGCCGAAACCACCTTTGAGATTGCCACCGGCGAGTGCTTCCCCCTCGCGGCACTGCTGGGCGAACGCGCGACGCGCACCGAGCACAAGGCCGCCGAAGACACCTTCTGCCTGCAACTGAACAAGCCGGCGTTTATCAAGCTGTTCGCGCTGTCCAGCGAGTTCCGCGATTTCGCCTTGCGCGGCGTCAGCAGCCTGCTCGATCAGATCAACCAGCAAGTGCAGCAAAAGGCCGTGGAAACCCTCGGCACCCAATACTCCTTGAATACCCGCCTGGGCGAGTTGGCCATGCGCCACCCGGTGATGTGCGGCCCGGATACGCCGCTGCGCGAAGCGGTGACGCTGATGCACGAGCAACAGGTCGGCAGCATTGTGATCGTGGATGAGCACAAGGCGCCCCTGGGGATTTTCACCCTGCGCGATCTGCGCCAGGTGGTGGCCGACGGCACCAGCGATTTCACCCTCGCGATCGACGCGCACATGACCCATGCGCCGTTTTTCCTCACGCCGGACCACAGCGCCTTCGATGCCGCCATCGCCATGACCGAGCGGCATATCGCCCACGTGTGCCTGGTCAAAGACCATCGCCTGTGCGGCGTGGTGTCCGAGCGCGACCTGTTTTCCCTGCAGCGTGTGGACCTGGTCCACTTGGCCCGCACCATCCGCAATGCACCCAAGGTGGAAAACCTGGTGGCGATACGCGGCGAGATCGGCCAGTTGGTGGAGCGCATGCTCGCCCATGGCGCGTCGTCGACCCAGATCACCCACATTATTACGCTGCTCAACGATCACACCGTGTGCCGGGTCATCGAGTTGACCCTCGCCGACAAAGGCGACCCCGGCGTGCCGTTCACCTGGCTGTGTTTCGGCAGCGAAGGCCGGCGCGAGCAGACGCTCTACACCGACCAGGACAACGGCATCCTGTTCGACGCCAAGGACGCCGCCGAAGCGGCTGAGATTCGCGCGCGCCTGCTGCCCCTCGCGCAGCAGATCAACCAGAGCCTGGCGCAGTGCGGCTTCACCCTGTGCAAAGGCAACATCATGGCCGGCAACCCCGAGCTGTGCCTGTCGCGGGCCGAATGGGCGCGACGGTTTGCGGCGTTTATCCGCGAAGCGACGCCGGAGAACCTGCTGGGGTCGACCATCTATTTCGACCTGCGGGTAGTGTGGGGCGATGAGCAGGGTTGTGAACAACTGCGCCAGGGCATTCTCGATCAGGTCGCGGATAACCGCCTGTTCCAGCGCATGCTGGCGGAGAACGCCTTGCGCCAGCGCCCGCCGGTGGGCCGCTTCCGCGAGTTCGTGCTGACGCGCAAAGGCAGCGAAAAAGCCACCCTCGACCTCAAGGTGCAAGGCCTGACGCCCTTTGTCGACGGCGCGCGCCTGCTGGCCCTGGCCAACGGCGTCCACGCCATCAACACCCTGGAGCGCTTGCGCCAGTTGGTGGTCAAGGAGGTGATCGAGCCGCTGGATGGCGCCGCCTATGAAGAGGCGTATCACTTTATCCAGCAAACCCGCATGCAACAGCACCAGTTGCAAACGCGGGAAAACCTGCCGTATTCCAACCGTGTCGACCCCGATAGCCTCAACCACCTGGACCGGCGCATCCTGCGTGAATCCCTGCGCCAGGCCCAGCGCCTGCAAAGTAGCCTGACCGTGCGGTATCAGCTGTGAGTCTGTTTGGTTGGTTGCGCACGGCCAAACCCCATCTCGATGCAACGCAACGCCAGCGCCTGGAGCAATTGCCCCTGCCTGCCGCGCTGGGCGACGTTGCCTTGCGCAGCCAGCGCTGGGTGGTGCTGGACCTGGAAACCAGTGGCCTGAACCTGAACCGCGACCAAGTGTTATCCATCGGTGCGGTGGTGATCGAGGACGGCGCGGTGGACTTTTCGCAAATGTTCGAGCGCACGCTGCAACGCGCCGAAACAAAACTGAACCCCGCTGTGCTGATCCATGGCCTCGGCCCCAGTGCACTCGCCGCCGGCAGTGACCCAGTGGACGCGCTGCTGGATTTCATGGACTTCGTCGGCGACAGCCCTTTGCTGGCCTTCCATGCGCCGTTCGATCAACACATGTTGGGCCGGGCGCTCAAGGACAGCCTGGGTTATCGCCTGGCCCATCCGTTCCTCGACGTGGCCGACATCGCCCCGCTGCTGTGCCCCGAGGCGCCGATCCGCGAAGCCGGGCTGGATGACTGGATCAACCACTTCCACCTGCAGGTGGGCGAACGCCACCACGCCAGCGCCGACGCCCTGGCTACAGCGGAACTGATGCTCATCCTGCTCAGCCGCGCGCGCCAGCAGCACATCGACACGCCACGCGCCCTGCAAGCACGTTTGAGCCAATGGAAACGGCGTAAACAAGCGCCCTCGTTTTAATAGCATCTCCCGACAGACGCCAATTGCGCCGGCTCCACGCCTCTGACACAATCGCGAATAATTCTCGTTATTTTAAACTTGTTTATTCGGTGATGCCTTGTCGTCGGTCCAGCCCCCCCACAGTGAGCTTGTTGGCGCGTTGTATCGCGACCATCGCGGCTGGCTGCTGGCGTGGCTGCGGCGCAACGTGGCCTGCCCGAGCCGCGCCGAAGACCTGAGCCAGGACACCTTCATGCGCCTGCTCGGCCGCGACGGGTTACGCGAACCCCGCGAGCCGCGCGCCTTTCTGGTGGCGATCGCCAAAGGCTTGTTGTTCGACTACTTCCGCCGCGCCGCACTGGAACAGGCCTACCTCAGCGAATTGATGCTGATCCCGGAAAGCGAACACCCGTCGCCGGAAGACCAGCAACTGATCCTCGCCGCCCTGGAATCCAAGCGCCTGGATGCAGTCGTCAACCAAGTGACCATCTCCGAAGAGCGCAAGAAGAAGTACGACTTCTCCAAGCCTTACACCGTCTCCGGTATCCAGGCCCTGACCC
>NZ_JAKNRV010000163.1:0-11344 GCF_023072625.1 Pseudomonas emilianonis | reverse complement strand
CCAGGCTTCGATGAACTGAAGCAGGCCGCTGTCGAATCTCGTATAACTCTTTGTTTACCAAGGAGTTTTCCGTTTCGACTGCGCCGGAAGTGGGGCGAATTATAGACGTCCAGGATTTGCCGTCAACCCTTAATTTTGCTTATTTAACCATTAGTTAGGATTGGCTAAAAAATCACCAACTTTCTTCTATATAGAGCCCTTCACCGCTCTCTATATAGAAGAGAGGACTCAGATAACCCCAGCCTCTTTTAAAGCAGCCACATTTGCCGGCATCAACCCCAGTACTTCCTGCAACACCCTGACCGTATGCTCACCCAATAAAGGAGGCGCACTGCGGTACTCCACAGGGGTCTTGGATAACCGGATGGGACTGGCAACCTGCGGCACCATCCCCGCCAGCGCATGAGGTAACTCAATCGCCAGCCCGCGCGCCTTGACCTGGGCATCCGCGAACACCTGTGCCAGATCATTGATCGGCCCACACGGCACGCCGACTAGCTCCAACTGCGACACCCACTCGGCCGTCGTCTTGAACACCGTCGCCTGTCGAATCAAGGGAATCAGTTCCGCACGATTGGCCACCCGCACCTTATTGGTCGCGAAACGCGGGTCATCCGCCCATTGCGGCTGACCCGCCACCTCCGCGAACTTACGGAACTGCCCATCATTCCCCACCGTCAGGATGAAGTCGCCATCGGCCGTAGGGAAATCCTGATAAGGCACGATATTCGGATGCGCATTACCCAAGCGCTTTGGCGGCACGCCTGTCGTCAGGTAGTTCATCGCCTGGTTGGCCAGGCAAGCCACCTGCACATCCAGCAGCGCCATATCAATATGTTGCCCGCCGCCGTCACGCTCGCGATGAGCCAGCGCCGCCAGGATCGCCACCGTTGAATAGAGCCCCGTGAGGATGTCCGTCAACGCCACCCCCACTTTCACCGGCCCCGCGCCCTCATCACCTTCCGGTCGCCCCGTCAGACTCATGAGTCCGCCCAACCCCTGGATCATGAAGTCGTAGCCTGCACGAGTCGCATAAGGCCCCGTCTGGCCAAACCCGGTGATAGAGCAATAGATCAACGCCGGGTTGGCCTCCTTGAGCGACGCATAGTCCAACCCATACGCCGCCAGGCCGCCCACCTTGAAGTTCTCGATCAGGATGTCGGACTTCGCCGCGAGGTCACGCACCAGCTTCTGCCCCTCCGGCTGCGTGAAGTCGATGGTCACCGACTCTTTGTTGCGGTTGGCCGACAAGTAATACGCCGCCTCACTGGTGTTCTCGCCATACGCGTCCTTGAGGAAGGGGGGCCCCCAGGCACGCGTGTCGTCACCATTACCCGGCCGCTCGACCTTGATCACTTCAGCCCCAAGATCCGCGAGAATCTGCCCGGCCCAGGGGCCCGCCAGTACTCGCGACAAATCCAGTACCCGCAGATGCGAAAGCGCGCCCATGCCCGTGCTCCTATTAATAGAACGCCTGAAGACCGGTTTGCGCACGCCCCAGAATCAAGGCATGTACATCGTGGGTACCTTCATAGGTGTTCACCACCTCCAGGTTTACCAGGTGACGCGCCACCCCGAACTCATCGGAGATACCGTTGCCGCCCAGCATATCCCGCGCCATGCGTGCGATATCCAGAGACTTGCCGCAGGAATTGCGCTTCATGATCGAAGTAATTTCCACCGCCGCAGTGCCTTCATCCTTCATCCGCCCCAGGCGCAGGCAGCCTTGCAGGGCCAGAGTGATCTCGGTCTGCATGTCCGCGAGCTTCTTCTGGATAAGCTGGGTCGCCGCCAATGGCCGACCGAACTGATGACGATCAAGGGTGTATTGGCGAGCGGTGTGCCAGCAGAACTCGGCAGCACCCAGCGCACCCCAGGAGATCCCGTACCGAGCGGAGTTAAGGCAGGTGAAGGGGCCTTTCAAGCCACGCACATCCGGGAAGATGTTCTCGTCGGGCACGAACACGTTGTCCATGACGATCTCACCGGTAATGGAAGCCCGCAGGCCGACCTTGCCGTGAATCGCCGGAGCGCTCAGGCCCTTCCAGCCTTTCTCCAGGACAAAGCCGCGGATATCACCGGCATCATCCTTGCCCCACACCACGAACACATCGGCGATCGGGCTGTTGGTGATCCACATCTTGGCGCCGGTCAGGCTGTAGCCGCCATCCACCTTGCGCGCCCGGGTAATCATCGCGCCTGGGTCGGACCCGTGGTCAGGCTCGGTCAGACCGAAGCAGCCGATCCATTCACCCGACGCCAATTTCGGCAGGTATTTCTGTTTTTGCGCTTCGGTGCCGAACTCATTGATCGGCACCATGACCAGTGACGACTGCACACTCATCATCGAGCGATAGCCGGAGTCGACTCGCTCGACCTCACGTGCAATCAACCCATAGCAGACATAATTCAGGCCACTGCCGCCGTACTGCTCGGGAATCATCGCGCCCAACAGGCCGGTCTCACCCATCTCGCGAAAGATCGCAGGGTCGGTCTTTTCATGGCGGAAGGCTTCGAGCACCCTTGGCGCCAACTTGTCCTGGGCGAATTGCTCAGCACTGTCGCGCACCATGCGCTCTTCTTCGGTGAGCTGTTGATCCAGCAGCAGTGGATCGATCCAGTTGAAGCTTGCCTTGCCAGCCATGAATAAGTCCTCGCAAAGAAAATCAGAAGTCGTGGATGCAGACTAGGCCCGGCAAGCGCAGAGGGCAAACGAGGTTTTTGCATAGGCTTGTGCTAATTTCTCACTCCGTAATAGCCGAGAAGGGCGAAAACGCGCCTTATAAGTGAGGACAAGGTACATGCGCAGAAAAATCCCCAGCACCACCGCCCTTATCAGCTTTGAAGCTGCGGCCCGCCACGAGAGCTTTACCAAGGCTGCGCAGGAGCTTTCCATCACTCAGGGCGCCATTTGCCGACAGATCGCCAGCCTTGAGGAGTTTTTAAGTGTCGAGCTGTTTCGCCGCTCGCGGCGCGGGGTCAAGCTGACGGAAGCGGGCCTGTCGTATAGCCGTCGTGTCGCCACGCAATTGGACGCGGTAGAGCGCGACACCTTGTCGGTCATGGGGCAGCAGGGCGCGAACGTCATCGAGCTGGCGGTGGTGCCGACCTTTGGCACCCAGTGGCTGATCCCTCGCCTCAAGGACTTTCAGCGCCAGCACCCGGAAGTCACGGTCAACCTCACCAACCGCACGCGCCCCTTCCTGTTTGCCGACACCGAATTCGACGCCGCGATCTATTTCGGCGATGCCGACTGGTCCGGTACCGAGTCCCACCGGCTGATGGGAGAAAACCCCGTCCCCGTGTGCAGCCCGCGCTTACTCGGCAGCCGCACACATTTCAGCCCCCAGGAAATCGCGGAACTGCCATTGCTGCAGCAGACCACGCGGCCCTATGCCTGGCGCCAGTGGTTCAACGCGCAACAGCTAAACATCCCCCGCGACATGACAGGCCCCCGTTACGAGCTATTCTCGATGTTGTCCCAGGCGGCCATGCATGACATGGGCATTGCGCTGATTCCACCGTTCCTCATCCAACGCGAACTGAACGAGCACCAACTGGTAATCGCAAGCCCCGAAGCGCTGAGCAACTCGAAGGCGTATTACTTGATGATTCCTGACAGAAAAGTCGAATCCGCATCCCTGCACGCCTTCAGGGACTGGCTGATCGACCAGTCGCAGCGCTATAGCCCAGGAATATAAGGACCAAACGCCACTTATGGACTATGTAGTCAGATAACATCAAATACTACAGATATCCGTAAATGTCGCATTTAAGAAAACTGTACCTGTACGACGAAAATATGGCTCAAAGCCATAACCCTCATGGCTTGTAGCGACTATTACCGGCCAATGCTCGACTATTCACAACGGCGATTGCGAAACCGCGAAAATTACAAAGAGCCAGGTTAAGTATTTGTATTTAAATGGTTTATTTAAAAGCGTTGCGGCAATCAGTCACAGGGTGACTTGTAGTTAATTTTTCGTCACCCGTCATAATCCCTTGAAGGCCGTAAAGTTCGCCTGCAAAATGCCGCGCCCCGCTGTCATTTCAGCGGGATCGTGCTGATCGGCCGCCCCAGATGTGCCACTCACGGTGCGCTGGCCTTTTTACAATAAGATCAAAAGCAAAAAGATCATGCAGGAGATTTGACGTGCACATTGGTGTTCCTCTCGAAACCCAGACCGGTGAAACGCGGGTGGCTGCCACCCCGGAAACCATCAAGAAGCTGATCGGCCAGGGCCATAAGGTCACTGTACAAAGCGGGGCGGGTATTAAAGCCAGCATCGTCGACAGTGCCTATGAAACGGCAGGTGCAACCATAGGCAGCGCCAGCGATGCATTTGGCGCCGAGCTGATCCTCAAAGTGGTGGCCCCCAGCGACAGCGAACTGACACTGATCAAAAGCGGCACCGTGTTGGTGGGCATGCTCAATCCGTTCAGCAACGAAACCATCGCCAAGCTGGCCGAGCGGGGCATCACTGCCTTCGCGCTCGAAGCCGCGCCGCGTACTTCGCGGGCCCAGAGCCTCGACGTGCTGTCGTCCCAGGCCAACATCGCCGGTTACAAGGCCGTGTTGCTGGCCGCCCATCACTACCCACGCTTCATGCCGATGCTGATGACTGCCGCCGGTACGGTAAAAGCCGCGCGCGTGCTGATCCTCGGCGCTGGTGTCGCGGGCCTGCAGGCCATCGCCACGGCGAAACGTCTGGGTGCAGTGATCGAAGCGTCTGACGTCCGCCCGGCCGTGAAGGAGCAGATTGAATCCCTCGGCGCCAAGTTCGTCGACGTGCCCTACGAAACCGACGAAGAGCGTGAATGCGCCGTCGGCGTCGGCGGTTACGCACGCCCGATGCCGACCAGTTGGATGCAACGCCAGGCCCTGGCCGTCCACGAACGCGCCAAGCAGGCCGACATCGTCATCACCACCGCCCTGATCCCGGGCCGCAAGGCCCCGACCCTGCTCAGCGCCGACACGGTTGCACAGATGAAGCCCGGCTCGGTGGTGATCGACCTCGCCGCCGCTCAAGGTGGCAACTGCCCGCTGACTGTCGCCGATCAGGTGGTAGTGGAAAACGGCGTGATCATTTGCGGCCCGACCAACCTGGCAGGTGCCGTCGCCGCTGACGCGTCAGCCCTGTATGCGCGCAACCTGCTGGACTTCCTGAAGCTGGTCTTCAACAAGGAAGGGCAGTTTGAAATCAACCTCGAAGACGACATCGTCGCCGCGTGCCTGATGTGCCGCGACGGCCAAGTCATCCGCAAAAACGCCTAAGCAGGGATTCAGACGATGGAAGAGCTTATCTCCCCCGGTATCTACAACCTGATCATCTTTGTGCTGGCGATTTATGTCGGTTACCACGTGGTCTGGAACGTTACCCCCGCACTGCACACGCCACTGATGGCCGTGACCAACGCGATCTCGGCAATCGTGATCGTCGGCGCGATGCTGGCCGCCGCACTGACCGTTACACCGCTGGGCAAGACCATGGGCACCCTGGCCGTGGCCCTGGCAGCGGTCAACGTGTTCGGCGGCTTCCTGGTGACTCGCAGGATGCTTGAGATGTTCAAGAAGAAAGCCCCGAAAGCAAAAGAAGAGGCGCCGAAGTAATGAGCATGAATCTCGTGACGACGCTCTACCTGATTGCGTCGATCTGTTTCATCCAGGCCCTCAAAGGCCTGTCGCACCCAACCACTTCGCGACGCGGCAACCTGTTCGGCATGCTCGGCATGGCGCTGGCGGTACTGACCACCGTGGGCCTCATCTATAAGCTGGGCGCTGAGCTTGCCACCGCCGGCATTGGCTACGTGATCGTTGGCCTGCTGATCGGCGGCACCGCCGGTTCGATCATGGCCAAGCGCGTGGAAATGACCAAGATGCCGGAACTGGTCGCCTTCATGCACAGCATGATCGGCCTGGCAGCGGTGTTTATCGCCATTGCCGCTGTGGTCGAGCCGCAATCGTTGGGCATCGTCAAAAACTTGGGCGACTCGATCCCCGCCGGTAATCGCCTGGAGCTGTTCCTCGGTGCCGCTATCGGCGCCATCACCTTCTCCGGTTCGGTGATCGCCTTCGGCAAGCTGTCGGGCAAGTACAAGTTCCGTCTGTTCCAAGGCGCACCGGTACAGTTCACCGGCCAGCACAAACTGAACCTGGTGCTCGGCCTGACCACGCTGGGGCTTGGCCTGACCTTCATGTTCACCGGCAATCTCAGCGCCTTCGCGCTGATGCTGGCCCTGGCGTTCGTGCTGGGCGTGCTGATCATCATCCCGATCGGCGGCGCCGATATGCCGGTGGTGGTCTCGATGCTCAACAGCTATTCCGGCTGGGCAGCGGCAGGGATCGGCTTCTCGCTGAACAACTCGATGCTGATCATCGCCGGCTCCCTGGTGGGCTCAAGCGGCGCGATCCTGTCGTACATCATGTGTAAGGCGATGAACCGCTCGTTCTTTAATGTGCTGCTCGGCGGTTTCGGCAATGCGCCGGATACCGGTGCTGCGGCCGGCTCGAAAGAAGCGCGCCCGGTGAAGTCCGGCTCGGCCGACGACGCCACGTTCCTGCTGACCAACGCCGATACCGTGATCATCGTGCCGGGCTATGGCCTGGCGGTGGCACGCGCACAGCACGCACTCAAGGAGTTGACCGAAAAGCTGACCCACCGCGGCGTGACCGTAAAGTACGCGATCCACCCGGTGGCCGGCCGTATGCCCGGACACATGAACGTGCTGCTGGCCGAGGCCGAAGTGCCTTACGACCAGGTGTTCGAGATGGAAGACATCAACTCCGAATTCGGCCAGGCTGACGTAGTACTGGTGCTCGGCGCGAACGACGTGGTCAACCCGGCCGCCAAGAACGACCCGCACTCGCCGATTGCCGGCATGCCGATCCTCGAAGCGTTCAAGGCCAAGACCATCATCGTCAACAAGCGCTCGATGGCCAGCGGCTATGCCGGCCTGGACAACGAGTTGTTCTACCTGGACAAAACCATGATGGTCTTCGGCGACGCCAAGAAGGTTATCGAAGACATGGTCAAGGCTGTCGAATAACACTGCGCCAGCGCAACACCCGAAACCCTGGCCTCCAGTAGGCTAGGGTTTTTTATTGCAGCATGAAAACCGACCAAAGGCCTTAAATCGCTGCCCGGCATTCGACCATGGTAGCGCGCCGAAATTTTTTGAAATCACTAAACTGCACACCTTGCCTCCGTATCTCGAGATAACAATCCATGTACCGTGATCGTATCCGTTTGCCTTCGCTGTTGAACAAGGTCATGAGCGCGGCTGATGCCGCCGCACTGATTGAGGACGGCATGACCGTCGGCATGAGCGGCTTCACCCGTGCCGGTGAAGCCAAGGCCGTGCCTCAAGCCCTGGCCGAACGAGCCAAGACGTCGCCGCTGAAAATCACCCTGATGACCGGCGCGAGCCTGGGCAACGACCTCGACAAGCAACTGACCGAAGCCGGCGTGCTGTCGCGACGCATGCCGTTCCAGGTCGACAGCACCCTGCGCAAGGCGATCAATGCCGGCGAAGTGATGTTCATCGACCAGCATTTGTCGGAAACCGTCGAGCAACTGCGCAACAACCAGCTCAAGCTGCCTGACATTGCCGTGATCGAAGCCGTCGCGATCACCGAACAAGGTCATATCGTGCCGACCACTTCCGTGGGCAACTCGGCCAGTTTCGCGATTTTCGCCAAGCAAGTGATCGTCGAGATCAACATGGCGCACAACCCGAACCTGGAAGGTCTGCACGACATCTACATCCCGACCTATCGGCCGACGCGCACGCCGATCCCGCTGGTAAAAGTCGACGACCGCATTGGCAGCACCGCGATCCCGATTCCGCCGGAGAAGATCGTCGCCATCGTGATCACCAACAAGCCCGACTCACCTTCCACGGTGACGCCGCCGGACGCCGAAACCCAAGGCATCGCCAGCCACCTGATCAACTTCCTCAAGCAGGAAGTGGACGCCGGCCGTATGACCAACAAGCTCGGCCCGCTGCAGGCCGGGATCGGCAACATCGCCAACGCTGTGATGTGTGGCTTGATCGATTCGCCGTTCGAAGACCTGACCATGTATTCGGAAGTGCTGCAGGACTCGACGTTCGACCTGATTGACGCCGGCAAGCTGACCTTCGCCTCTGGCAGTTCGATCACCTTGTCGGAGCGTCGCAACAGCGACGTGTTCGGCAACCTGGAGCACTACAAGGACAAACTGGTGCTGCGCCCGCAGGAAATCTCCAACCACCCGGAAGTGGTTCGCCGCCTGGGCATCATCGCGATCAACACCGCGCTGGAGTTCGACATCTACGGCAACGTCAACTCCACGCACGTGTGCGGGACACGGATGATGAACGGGATTGGCGGCTCGGGCGACTTCGCTCGTAACGCGCACCTGGCGATCTTCGTAACCAAGTCGATGGCCAAGGCCGGGGCGATTTCCAGCGTGGTGCCAATGGTCAGCCACGTCGACCACACCGAGCATGACGTCGACATCCTGGTGACCGAAGTGGGCCTCGCCGACCTGCGTGGCCTGGCGCCACGTGAGCGCGCACGGGTGATCATCGACAACTGTGTGCACCCAGCCTACCGCGACGCGCTGAACAAGTACTTCAACGCCGCTTGTGCGATTGGTGGCCACACTCCACACATCCTGCGCGAAGCCCTGAGCTGGCACATTAACCTGGAAGAAACCGGGCACATGCTCAAGGATTGATCGATACACAGCCGAGCTGATGCACACACAGTTTCATCAGCTCGGTTGCACCACCCCCTCTCCTTGGAAAAACTGTACTGCTGTACTGGTCTTTTCCTACCGAAATATCCCACGCACTCCTTCCAAAATGTCATTTTTGCACTGATTAGGTGCGGACAGGTACAGTTGCTCCATTTCCGTACAGTACAGCGGCCATAAACAGTTAACTGCCCCCTCACAATACAGGTGAACTGTATCTAGAGAGTCTTGCGCGGGAGGAGGATCATTGGCATCAGTTAAACCACTACCTAATCCCGCCACAAGCGGAAGGATGTCATCATGGAACGTACACTCAGTTCCGATCTGTTCTTCGAAGAGAAAGCTGTAAACACCCAGGCTTCCATGCCTCTGCGCGTTATCGCCAACCTGATGTTGTGGCAGCGCCGCATCTCCAGCCGCCATCAACTGGCTCGTCTGGATTCGCGTCTGCTGGCTGACGCCGGTATCAGCGAAGCACAACGCTACGAAGAGCTGAGCAAGCCGTTCTGGCGCTAATAGGCGCTCGCTGGCCCTGACCTACCGGGTCCACAGCCAGCAACCTGATTCGTTAAGCAAAGCCCGCCCCGGCTAACCGGAGGCGGGCTTTGTTGTTTCTGGGTTTGGGTGTTTTTGCGCCCGGAACAGATAGCCTGCAGATAAACCAGTACAGTTTAATAAATACAACAATTTAGCAGTACAATTAAACGCCAGTGTATCTGTATCGGTCGAAACGATCCGCTCAACATGGTCTTCCAAAAACACCATGAAAGGCGCTCCCCATGAACCCACCAACCCTGCGCACCTCGTTGTTACGTCGCACTGCCGCTACGCTCGCCAGATGGCGGCAACAGGCCCGCGAGCGCCACCAACTGGCCCAACTCGACCCGCGAGAGCTGTCCGACGCGGGTATCAGCCCCGGCGAGCGCCTGGTCGAGCTGTCCAAGCCATTCTGGCGTGACTAGACAGTCAAGGCGCTTTTCGAATGGACAGGCCGCGGCTTAATATCCGCTCACCACGTGGCGAACCATGTAGAACGGGCGTCTGATGTCCAATGGCATCCACATCCGTTTCACAGGGGCCGCTTTGCGCGACCTTATTTGTTCATCTACAGGAGTCACCCCATGTCCCGTCTTCGCCTGCTGAGTGCCGCCACCCTGTTGGCCTTCGCCGCCAACGCCCACGCGTCCAGCTTCATCGTCACCACCGACTCCATCGTCGGCGCGCTGAAAGCCACCTCCGATGCGAGCTCCGATGCCACGTCCTCCCTGCGTGACAACAAGGTCGTGCGTGCCGCTCGTGACGACGCCGCCAGCTTTGTCGCCAGTGCCGGTGCCATTCGCGGCGTCAAACTGGAAAGCGCCCTCGCACAGATCCGCCAGCAAGCGCCACAACTGAACGTCGCGACAGACGCACAACTGGCCCAAGCCATTCTGGCCATCTGATAACAGGCCGGGACAAGGCAGCGCCAGCCGCTCCCGGATGCCTCAGCGCTGGCTCTCGCCCGGGCATTGCGCTAGCCTTGGCGCTCGCTTTCAGTTGTCGAGTCCCATGGCTTTTTCATACCGCCTGTTAATCGTTCCTGTGATGTTTTCCGCCTGCTGGTCTGCATTGGCTTCAGCCTTTGATCTGTCCACCCAGAGCACGGTCGTGAGCGCGTATGCCACCAGCAAAGTGACCTCCGCGCCGTTCGACAGAAAGTGGGTACTGGCCGCCCAGGATGATGCCGCCGCATTCATTGCCACTGACGGCCGATGGCGGGGGGCTCGACTGGAATCAGCGCTGGATCGTCTGCGCCGCAGCCAACCAAAACTAAACGCCAGTGACCTTGAACTGGCGCAAGCAATTCTCGTCCAATAACCATCTTTGTATTTCGGAGTCATTCCATGCGTAGCCCGCTGATCGCCGCCGCTCTCGGCCTGCTGTTGTTGACCGATGTCGCCCACGCGCAGACCTTGAAGGCCACCAGTAACATCATCGTGCGCGCCTCCGGGCGCACCATTGATTTCACCTCGGACACCACCACCTCGATCCGCGACTCCAAGATCGTGCGCGAAGCCCACGATGACGCCGCCAGCTTCGTCGCCACCAACGGCGAGATCCGTGGCGCGCAACTCGAAGCCGCCTTCGACACCCTGCGCACCCGCGTGCCGGAAGCCCGTGATGCCAGCGACCAGACCCTCGCCGAAGCCATTCTCGCGCTGTGAGGCGTCTCAACGCCTGGCTCCTGGCCGGGGCTCTGCTGCTGTGTGCCGGCGTAGCCCAGGCCAGCCTGCAACTGCGGCTCATAACCGAAGGGTTGAGCCCAGCCGAACAGCAGGCCAGCCAGGCGTTGCTCGATGAAGCGTTGCGCTCACTGCCGCCGCGCTTTATCGAGCAGTTGGACCGGCGCATCGATGTCGGCTGGACCGATAAGATGCCCGAAAACGCCTACGGCCAGGCCTCGCTGGTGTCCGAACTGGACCTGAACCGCAACCTGCTCACCAGCCTGACCGACGGCAGCGCCGCCACCCGCAAGACCAACCGCCCCCACGGCACCGTGCGCCGGGAAATGCTCGCCACCGTGCTGCATGAACTGACCCACATCTACGACCGTGCGCGCCTGTGGA
>NZ_JAKNRV010000162.1:0-11346 GCF_023072625.1 Pseudomonas emilianonis | reverse complement strand
GAACGGCCGTGGGCCGGGCCATCCAGGGCAATCACCGAATAGCCGTTCTCCACCAGCGCGGTGATCAGGCTGGCGAACTGGGTGGGCCGCCCTTCCCAACCGTGCATCAGCAGCACCGCCGGGCCTTGGCCCCAGCGCAACGCCGACAGACCAAAACGCAAGGTGATGCGCTCTGCGTGCGCCAACAGTGGCAACTCCCAATCACGCGGCGGTAGATCCCGTGGGGTCATGAAGACCCGCCGCATGTTGTTGGCCACCGTGTGCGGCGCCAGGCGCCCCAAGGTGCCGTTGACGCTACGAATCCAGGTCAATGCGCCCATTCTGCAAACCCTCTTAACGTATGGCCGACTTCGCGGCACGCAACACACGATCCGACAATTCACCCGGCCCGAGGGCACGCGCCAACGCCAGCCCGCCGATCATCAAGGCCATGTCCGCCAGGGCCTTGTCAGTGTCTTCCGGGCTGGCGGCCAGTTGTGCGGCCATCAGTTCCACATGTTCGTTGAGGACTTGGCGAAACGCGTCCGGCAGGCGGGCCATCTCGCCGACGGTCGCCGGAATCGGGCAGGCCTTGGCCGTGGAGTCACGGTGCTTGCGCGACAGGTAGAACGCCGCAACCAAGGCGCGGCGTTCTTCGCCGGTGAGTTGCGCATCCATGTCGTCAATCGATGCACGGCGCTGGGCCAACAATTGGCTGAAGGCTTCGAGCATCAGCGCATCCTTGCTTTCAAAGTGCGCGTAGAAACCGCCGACGGTCAGCCCCGCCGCACCCATGACTTCACCGACGCTCGGCTCGGCCGGGCCGCGCTGAATCAACGCGGCGCTGGCGGCCTGCAGGATACGTTCGCGGGTTTGCGCTTTTTTATCGCTCATCGTTGCCTCCGACTCTCATGAGATTAATATTATAGCCATAATAATATTTCGCAAGCGAGTAGCATAACCACTGGTCAGAAGCCCGCATGGGCAAGAGAAAGGAGAATTGGCCAAACGCCAGACAAACAAAAGGGCCATTCAATAATTGAATGACCCTTAAAAATCCCGCAGAGCGGGTAATCGTGGCGTCCCCTAGGGGACTCGAACCCCTGTTACCGCCGTGAAAGGGCGGTGTCCTAGGCCACTAGACGAAGGGGACACAAACCTTCTATACAACTGATCAGGCTGAGACTGATCGATTCAAGTACGGCGTGGCCAGAACCTTGAACCTGTAAATTGGTGGAGCTAAACGGGATCGAACCGTTGACCTCTTGCATGCCATGCAAGCGCTCTCCCAGCTGAGCTATAGCCCCGGATTTTTCGCCTCGCGGCGCAGCAGACCTTGCGAACTGCTTGTTAAAACTGGCGTCCCCTAGGGGACTCGAACCCCTGTTACCGCCGTGAAAGGGCGGTGTCCTAGGCCACTAGACGAAGGGGACAAAACCTTCTGTACAACATGATCAAGCTAGGCTTGATCGATTCAGGGACGGTGTGGCCAGACCTTGAACCTGTAAATTGGTGGAGCTAAACGGGATCGAACCGTTGACCTCTTGCATGCCATGCAAGCGCTCTCCCAGCTGAGCTATAGCCCCTCATCGGTGAGGACGGGGCGAATCTTAATTGCGCTTTGGAAACGTGTCAAATTTATTTTCAACAATTTCCAAAGTTTTTTGCCGGGATAACAATCACTTACCAACCAAACCCCGAAAAACCGGGGTTTGGCCGCTACAAGCGCTGACTCAGGCAATAGCGCCCAGCAGCTTCTCCCACTCTTTGTTTTCTTTCTTCGACACACCACCAAGCAAATCAAGGGCTTGGCGCAGACGGAAACGCGTGAGGTCCGGACCGAGGATTTCCATCGCATCGAGTACCGACACCGAACTGGCCTGCCCGGTGATCGCGGCAAACATCAGCGGCATGGCATCGCGCAATTTCAGCTCCAGGGATTCGACCACCGCCTGGATCGTCGCGGTAATGGCGTCCTTCTCCCACTGGCGCAGGCTTTCGAGCTTCCACAGGATCAACTGCATCAACTGGCGAACCTGATCGCCGGAGAGTTTCTTCGACTCAAACAGCTTCGCATCCGGGTTCACGCCACCGGCAAAGAAGAAACTGGCCAACGGTGCGACTTGGCTGAACGTCTCCACCCTGCCCTGCACCAGCGGCGCGATCTTCATCATGTACTCGGGATTCAACGCCCACTGCTGCATGCGGCTGGCGAACGCTTCCACCGGCAGGTCGCGCAGCCATTGACCATTGAGCCACGACAGCTTCTCGATATCGAAGATCGGCCCGCCCAGCGAGACGCGGGACAGGTCGAAATTGTCGACCATTTCCTGCAGCGAGAACTTCTCGCGCTCGTCCGGCATCGACCAGCCCATGCGCCCCAGGTAGTTGAGCATGGCTTCGGGCATGAAACCCATGCGCTCGTAGAACGTCACCGAAGTCGGGTTCTTGCGCTTGGACAGCTTGCTCTTGTCCGGGTTACGCAGCAGCGGCATGTAGCACAGTTGCGGTTGTTCCCAGCCAAAGTACTCGTAGAGCAGGATCAGCTTCGGCGCCGACGGCAGCCATTCTTCACCGCGCAACACGTGGGTGATGCCCATCAGGTGGTCGTCGACCACGTTGGCCAGGAAGTACGTCGGCAGGCCGTCGGTCTTCATCAGCACTTGCATGTCCATGCGATCCCACGGGATCTCGACGTCACCGCGCAACATGTCCGGCACCACGCACACGCCTTCGCTCGGCACCTTCATGCGGATCACATGGGGCTCGCCGGCGGCCAGGCGTGCGGCCACTTCCTCTTTGGACAGCAGCAGCGCACGGCCGTCGTAGCGCGGGGTTTCGCCACGGGCCTGTTGCTCGGCGCGCATCTGGTCCAGTTCCTCGCTGGTGCAGAAGCATGGGAACGCATGGCCCATGTCGACCAACTGCTGGGTGTACTGCTTGTAGATGTCGCTGCGCTCGCTCTGGCGATACGGGCCGTGCGGGCCGCCGACGTCCGGGCCTTCCGACCAGGTGATGCCCAACCAGCGCAGGGCGTCGAAAATCTGCTGTTCCGACTCGCGGGTCGAACGCAGTTGATCGGTGTCTTCGATCCGCAGGATGAATTCACCACCGTGCTGCTTGGCAAAGCAGTAGTTGAACAAGGCGATGTAAGCAGTGCCGACGTGGGGGTCCCCGGTAGGCGATGGCGCGATGCGCGTGCGGACGGTGGTCATGGCAGGTCTCGAATGGGCGATATAACTGAAATTAAAACAAGGGGCGAATGGTAACAGCCATGGGCACTTGGGCTCCAGCGTCCTCCGTACCGAGCATGGCATATAGGCCAAGTTTGGGTCTGGAGACTCGCTATAGCTATTTGCCAACTGGCTGGCTGGTTATATTCCATTACCTCTTGTTACAGACGCCGCGCCCATGCCTGCCCCACTGAAACGCCGCCTGCTTATCTTCGTATTGATCGTGAGCCTGATCGCCCTGGGTTTCTTCGCCCAGTGGTTCTTCAGGGGCCGCTTCTACGAAAGCACCGATAACGCCTACGTACAGGGCGAGATCACCCGGGTCTCCAGCCAACTCGGCGCGCGAATTGTCGAGGTGCTGGTCGGTGATAACGAGCACGTGCAACAAGGTCAACTGCTGGTGAGGCTTGAAGGCGACGACTTCCACCTGGCCGTGGACCGCGCCAACGCCGCCCTCGCGATGCGTGAAGCCGAGCGCACCCAGGCGCAGAGCAAGCTCACCCAGCAAGCCAGCCTGATCGCCGCCGGCGAGGCCAAAGTGGCGTCCAGCCAGGCCAGCCTGGGCCGTTCGCAGATCGACCTGTCCCGCGCCCAGACCCTGCGCAAACCCGGCTACGTCTCGGAAGAACGGGTAACCACCCTCTCCGCCGACAACCACATCGCCCGCTCCCAAGTGACCATGGCCCAGGCCGACCTGCAGGGTCAGCGCCAGCAGGTCAACGCCCTGAATGCCGAGATCAAGCGCCTCGACGCGCTGATCGCCAATGCCAGAACCGACCTGGCCCAGGCCGAGCTGAACCTGACCCGCAGCGAAATCCACGCGCCCATCAGTGGCCTGGTCGGCCAGCGCGCCGCGCGCAATGGCCAATACGTGCAAGCCGGCGCCTACCTGCTGTCGATCGTCCCCGACCAGGACATCTGGATTCAGGCCAACTTCAAGGAAACCCAAATCGGCCATATGCAGCCCGGGCAAAAGGCCGAACTGACCTTCGATGCTTATAGCGATACACCGATCGAGGCGCGGGTCGACAGCCTGTTCGCCGCCTCCGGGGCGCAGTTCAGCCTGTTGCCGCCGGACAATGCCACCGGCAACTTCACCAAAGTCGTACAACGGATTCCGGTGAAACTCACGTTTGCTGCGGATAACCCGCTAAAGGGCAAGATCCGCCCCGGCATGTCCGTCACCGTCAAAGTGAACATCAAAGACCAGCCTGATGGCCGGTGACCCACTGCTGCGCCCGGTCGGCGAACCGACCCGGCGCGACTGGATCGCGGTGATGAGCGTGATGCTCGGCGCCTTCATGGCGGTGCTCGACATCCAGATCACCAACTCGTCCCTCAAGGACATCCAGGGCGCGCTGTCAGCCACCCTGGAAGAAGGCTCGTGGATCTCCACCTCCTACCTTGTGGCCGAAATCATCATGATCCCCCTCACCGCCTGGCTGGTGCAGTTGCTCTCGGCACGGCGGCTGGCGGTGTGGGTGTCGATAGGATTCCTGATCGCCTCGCTGATGTGCTCCATGGCCTGGAGCCTGGAAAGCATGATCGTGTTCCGCGCCCTGCAAGGCTTTACCGGCGGCGCGCTGATCCCGCTGGCGTTTACCCTGACCCTGATCAAGCTGCCCGAACATCACCGCGCCAAAGGCATGGCGATGTTTGCCATGACCGCCACCTTCGCGCCTTCCATCGGCCCGACCATCGGCGGCTGGCTCACGGAAAACTGGGGCTGGGAATACATCTTCTATATCAACGTGCCGCCCGGGCTGCTGATGATCGCCGGACTGCTCTACGGCCTGGAAAAAAAGGCGCCCCATTGGGAGCTGCTGAAAAGCACCGACTACGCCGGCATCGTCAGCATGGCCATCGGTCTGGGCTGCTTGCAGGTGTTTCTGGAAGAAGGCCACCGCAAGGACTGGCTTGAGTCGAACCTGATCGTCAGCCTGGGCAGCGTCGCCCTGCTGAGCCTGATCACCTTCGTGATTGTGCAACTGTCCAAACCCAACCCGCTGATCAACCTCGGCATCCTGGCCAATCGCAACTTCGGCCTGTCGAGCATTTCCAGCCTGGGCATGGGCGTCGGGTTGTACGGTTCGATCTATTTACTGCCGCTATACCTGGCGCAGATCCAGAACTACAACGCGCTGCAGATCGGCGAAGTGATCATGTGGATGGGCATTCCCCAGCTGTTCCTCATCCCGCTGGTGCCGAAACTGATGAAGTGCGTGTCGCCGAAATGGCTGTGCGCCTTAGGATTCGGCCTGTTCGGCCTGGCGAGTTTTTCCTCGGGCGTGCTCAACCCGGACTTTGCCGGCAGCCAGTTCAACCAGATCCAGCTCATCCGCGCCCTCGGGCAGCCGTTGATCATGGTGACCATCTCGCTGATCGCCACGGCGTACATCCTGCCGCAGGACGCCGGGTCGGCTTCAAGCCTGTTCAACATCCTGCGCAACCTCGGCGGCGCTATCGGCATTGCGCTACTGGCGACCCTGCTGGATGCGCGCACCAAGGTCTATTTCGATTATTTACGCGAGGCGATCGTGCCGACCAATCCCCAAGTCGCGGAGCGGCTGGCGACGCTGACGGAGCAATTGGGCAACCAGACGGCGGCACTGGGCAAACTCAGTGAGATTGCGCACCAGCAGGCGCAAATCATGGCCTACAACGATGCGTTTCACTGTGTGGGGCTGGCGTTGGGGGTGAGTATGGTCGCGGTTTTGTTGACCAAGGCGTTGCCGGCGGGGCTTAAGGCTGGGGAGAGTCATTGAGACCGTGTCGCGCCTATCGGGAGCAAGCTCCCTCCCACATTTGACCGGGTTCCAACTTTGAAATGCAGTCAAATGTGGGAGGGGGCCTGCCCCCGATAAGGCCAGTACAGCCACTACCAATCAGACCGCCAGCAAGCGCTCACGCAACTTACCGATCTCATCGCGCGTCTGCGCCGCCGCTTCGAATTCCAGATCCCGCGCCAACTGGTACATTTTCTCTTCCAACTGCCGGATACGCTTGGTGATCTCGCTCGGCGAGCGCAGTTCGTTTTCGTACTTGGCGCTTTCCTCGGCGGCCTTGGCCATGCCCTTGCGCTTCTTGCTGCGCGAGCCAGGCACGGTGGCGCCTTCCATGATGTCGGCGACGTCCTTGAACACGCCCTTGGGCGTGATGCCGTTTGCCAGGTTGAAGGCGATCTGTTTGTCGCGACGGCGATCAGTCTCGCCAATCGCCCGCTCCATAGAGCCGGTGATGCGATCAGCGTAGAGAATCGCCCGACCATTGAGGTTACGCGCCGCACGGCCGATGGTCTGGATCAGCGAGCGTTCGGAGCGCAGGAAGCCCTCCTTGTCCGCGTCGAGGATCGCCACCAGCGAGACTTCCGGCATGTCCAGGCCTTCGCGCAGCAGGTTGATCCCCACCAGCACATCAAAGGTGCCCAGGCGCAGGTCGCGGATGATTTCCACGCGCTCCACGGTGTCGATGTCCGAGTGCAGGTAGCGCACGCGCACGCCGTGGTCGGCCAGGTAGTCGGTCAAGTCTTCGGACATGCGCTTGGTCAGCGTGGTGACCAGTACCCGCTCCTCCAGGGCCACGCGCTTGCCGATTTCCGAGAGCAGGTCGTCGACCTGGGTCAGCGCCGGGCGGATTTCGATTTGCGGATCGACCAGGCCGGTCGGGCGTACCAGTTGCTCGATCACGCGCCCCGCGTGCTCCGCCTCGTAATTGCCGGGCGTCGCCGACACGAAGATGGTCTGCGGGCTAATGCGTTCCCATTCGTCGAAGCGCATCGGCCGGTTGTCCAGCGCCGACGGCAGGCGGAAGCCGTATTCCACCAGGGTTTCCTTGCGCGAACGGTCGCCCTTATACATCGCGCCGACTTGCGGCACGCTGACGTGGGATTCGTCGATCACCAGCAGCGCGTCGTCCGGCAAGTAGTCGTAGAGCGTCGGCGGCGGCGCACCGGATTCACGGCCAGAGAGGTAGCGCGAGTAGTTTTCGATGCCGTTGCAGTAGCCCAGCTCCAGGATCATCTCCAGGTCGAAGCGGGTGCGTTGCTCCAGGCGCTGGGCTTCCACCAGCTTGTTGTTGGCGCGCAGGTATTCCAGGCGCTCGGCCAGCTCGACCTTGATGCCCTCGACGGCGCCCATCAGGGTTTCACGCGGCGTTACGTAGTGGCTTTTGGGGTAGAAGGTGAAACGCGGCAGTTTGCGGATCACTTCGCCGGTCAACGGGTCGAAGGCCGACAGGCTCTCGACTTCATCGTCGAACAACTCGATACGGATCGCTTCCAGGTCGGACTCCGCCGGGTAGATGTCGATCACATCGCCGCGCACACGGAAGGTGGCGCGGGCGAAGTCCATGTCGTTGCGGGTGTATTGCAGGCTCGTCAGCCGACGCAGCAGTTCGCGCTGGTCAAGTTTGTCGCCACGGTCAACGTGCAGCACCATCTTCAGATAGGTTTCCGGGCTGCCCAGGCCGTAGATGCACGACACCGTGGTGACGATGATCGCGTCCTTGCGTTCCAGCAGCGCCTTGGTCGCCGACAGACGCATCTGCTCGATGTGGTCGTTGATCGATGCGTCCTTCTCGATAAAGGTATCGGAGGACGGCACATAGGCTTCGGGCTGGTAGTAGTCGTAGTAGGAAACGAAGTACTCCACCGCGTTGTTCGGGAAGAACGCCTTGAACTCGCCATACAACTGCGCGGCCAGGGTCTTGTTCGGTGCCAGTACCAGGGTCGGGCGGTTGATCTGCGCGATCACGTTGGCGATGCTGAATGTCTTGCCCGAACCGGTCACCCCGAGCAGCGTCTGGTGCGACAGGCCGGCTTCGATGCCTTCGACCATCTGGCGAATCGCTTCGGGTTGATCGCCGGCGGGTTCAAAGCGGGTGACGAGCTGGAAATCCGACATAACGTACCTCTTTCAAGTCACCCCCGGCTGCACTCCACCAAGGACGAAAAAAGCTCAGCGACCCGCGAATTCTCATCGCAGGTTGCAGGAAAAAACCATGATAGCTGTAGAAGTGGTGGCGAATGTGTCGGGTTTCAAGGCAATCGTCCGACCTGCCGTCTACGCTCAAGGCGGGATCAAGACTAACGGTCGGCAAATAAACCGAAATAGTTGGCTGAAAAGCCGTTTCGGTTGTCGCCCTTGACCGTGATGGCCTCTATACTAGCTCCCCGTTTGTGCACCGCTCTAGTGCATTCGGCTGGAGCGCGACACGTCCCTCCTTTCCCCCATAGAGCTGCCGCAAAAATGAGCCTGTTCTCCGCTGTCGAAATGGCACCACGCGATCCAATCCTGGGCCTCAACGAAGCATTCAACGCCGATACACGAACCACCAAGGTCAACCTTGGCGTGGGCGTTTACTGCAACGAAGAGGGGAAGATTCCGCTCTTGCGTGCCGTTGCCGAAGCGGAAGCCATTCGCGTGGCGCAACACGCCGCCCGTGGCTACCTGCCGATCGACGGCATCGTGGCCTACGACCAGGCCGTCCAAAAGCTGCTGTTTGGCGCTGACTCACCCCTGCTGAGCGCAGGCCGCGTCATCACCGCACAAGCGGTCGGTGGCACCGGCGCACTGAAGATTGGCGCTGACTTCCTCAAGCAACTGCTGCCCAATGCCGTGGTTGCCATCAGCGACCCGAGCTGGGAAAACCACCAGGCGCTGTTCGAAAAAGCCGGCTTCCCGGTGCAGACCTACCGCTACTACGACGCCGCCACCCACGACGTGAATCGTGCTGGCCTGCTCGAAGACCTCAACGCCCTGCCGCCACAGTCCATCGTGGTGTTGCACGCCTGCTGCCACAACCCGACCGGCGTCGACCTGAGCCCGGCCGACTGGCAACAAGTGCTGGACGTGGTCAAGGCGAAAAACCTGGTGCCGTTCCTCGACATGGCCTACCAGGGGTTTGGCGACGGCATTCACGAAGACGCGGCTGCGGTGCGCTTGTTCGCGGAATCGGGCCTGACGTTCTTTGTATCGAGCTCGTTCTCCAAATCGTTCTCCCTGTACGGCGAACGTGTGGGCGCGCTGTCGATCGTCAGCGAATCCAAGGAAGAAAGCGCGCGCATCCTGTCCCAGGTCAAGCGTGTGATCCGCACCAACTACTCGAACCCGCCGACCCACGGCGCGGCGATCGTGGCCGCAGTGCTGAACAACCCAGAGCTGCGTGCCCAGTGGGAAGCCGAGCTGGCCGAAATGCGCCTGCGCATCCGTGGCATGCGCGAGCAGATGGTCGCCGAACTGGCCAAGGCTGCGCCGGGCCACGACTTCAGCTTTGTCGGTCGCCAGCGTGGGATGTTCTCCTACTCCGGCCTGACCGTTGAGCAAGTCACCCGCCTGCGCACCGAGTTTGGGATCTACGCGCTGGATACCGGGCGTATCTGTGTGGCAGCGTTGAACCAGGCGAACATCGGTGCGGTAACAAAGGCGATTGTTCAGGTTCTATAAACCTGGCGGCGCTGTATGAAGGGAAGCTACGGCTTCCCTTTTTAATGCCTGTCAGAAAACGCCCTGCTCCCCTAGACTGAACCCCGACTGCCCCTTTGCTATGAGACCCCTATGAGAAACGACGACCTGGACCTGCATGCCGAGCGCGACGAGCTGGACCACTTCACCCCGCGCGCGCCTCAAGCCAAGCGCCAGAAAAGCCTGGTATTGCAAGTAGCCCTCGGCGTATTCCTCGGCGGCCTGGCCCTGTGGCTGGTGCAATTGGGTGCGACAGCCATCATGGCCAAATTGGCGATGGGTACCCTGCAATTTGGCGGCTGATGAAGATCGAAAGGTGGGAGTGGGCTTGCCTGCGAAGGTGGTGTATCAGTGATGGGTGTATTGGCTGACGCACCGCTTTCGGGGGCAAGCCCCCTCCCACATTGGTTTTATGGGGTTTCCAGGACGCGTTCCTCCAGTAACCTTACGAAGCTGTTCAAACTCTGCGACACCGTGCCCCGGCGCCAGATCAGCCACGTGTGCAAGACGCGGAAATTATCCGTCAGCGGCCACACACTCACCGTGATAAACCCCGGCATGCTTTCCAACATGCTGCGCGGCATCAGCGCCAGGCCGGCCCCAGCGCTGACGCAGGCAAGCATGCCGTGGTAAGACTCCATCTCAAAAATCCGCCCCGGCACCGCGCCGTCCTGTGCGAACCAGCGCTCGAAGTGGTGCCGGTACGAACAGTTGGAGCGAAAGGTATAGATGCTTTCCCCGTTCACATCCTGCCCGCGGGTGATCGGCGCGTGGTGCAACGGTGCAATCACCACCATCTCCTCCTCGAACACCGCCACGCCCTCCAGGGTGGCTGCTGTGACCGTCGCTTCCACACCTTGCTGGCCGCTCGGGCCGATCAGTTGTACCTGAATTTTTTGCGTGGCGGGGAAGGTCTTGAACACTTGGCTCAGGTCGAGGTTGCTCAAGGCGGTCGGCGTGGCGCAGGTGAATTGGTAGTGGGCGTGGATTTCGCTGTGGTCGTGATGATGCTCGTGGGCCGCCGCGCCTTTGCTGTCGGTGGCGTGGTCGTCATCGTCGTCGTCATGCTCGGCTTCGGGCTTGTCGCCGAACAGCGGGCTGTTGAGTTCCTGGGTGCTGATCACGCAACCGGCGGCCTTTGGCAGGTTGAACAGGGCCACGGGATTTTCCAGCTGTTTGCGCACGGCGGCGACCTTGGCTTTGTCGGCGGCGCTGGTGGCCAGGTGTTCGAACCCCACCAGGTTCATCGCCGGGCTGTCCAGCTCAAGCTCCAGGGCCTGGCCGTCGAGCACCGCGTTGAGACGGCCGACTCCGTGTTCATGGGCGCCGAGGCTGGCGTGCTCATGATCATGCTCGTCAGCGGCGTGGGCGATAGCCAGTGGCAGCAGGGCAAACGGCAAAGCAAGCAGCAGACGGCGCATGGGGAAGCTCCAGAACATGAAAGTTATGTTATGTGATCTTATAACAATAATTCCGGGAGTTTGACCGCACGCTTGGCGTTGCGCAAGCCGCATGGGAGCATGCCCGTCGGAAAATGCAGGAGTAAGGACGATGTTGCGAATTCGTGGAACCGTCGGCGACCTGCCAGTGGACTTGACCCTGGAGCTCGATGACACTGATTGGGCGCGATTGAGCGCGCAGTTGCAGGCGACGCCCGTGGCCAGCGCGACCGC